>CAIRSO010000807.1 GCA_903881215.1 uncultured Bacteroidia bacterium | reverse complement strand
TATTGGAATGTTCTTCAATTTAGATTTTTGGAGCGTTTCTGGTTGTGAGTTGATGGATATAGATAACTAACATAATACACTCTTTATGGATTACATTAAACAAAAACTTTTGAAGAAAGGTGAAGAAGAGCGCCTTGTCGTTAAACGTTTGATCAGTGAATTTGGAACAACAGTACTTGAATCTGTGAACATTGATCAAGTACTTACAGGAATGAAAGGTATTACTGGACTTCTGACAGTAACATCAAAACTCAACCCCAATACTGGTATCACCTACCGCGGATTTACCATTCCTGAAATTCAACAGAAATTGCCCAAAGTCAGGCCTGAGGGAGAACCCCTTTCTGAGGGATTATTTTATTTATTCCTGCTCAACGAGATTCCTACCAAAGTTGAGGTAGATGCATTAAGTAAAGAGTGGGTGAAACGGAGTGAGCTGCCCGAGCATGTGATGGATATCATGGATGCCATGCCACTTACAAGTAAGCCAATGACTCAATTCAGCACCGCAATTCTGGCCTTGGCGACTGAATCAAAATTTCAGAAGGCTCATCGCGACGGATTGCATAAAAATGATTATTGGGATACAACGTTTGAAGATGTAATGGATTTGATCGCTCGTCTTCCAGTGGTTGCCGCTTATATTTACAGGAAGAATTTTAAGGATGGAAAGTTCATTCCTCCGGATCCTAACCTTGATTGGGCGGCCAATTTTGCCCATATGATGGGTTATGATAGCGATGAAATATACAGGCTTTTTAGAATGTATATGATGATCCATGCTGACCATGAAGGAGGAAATGTGTCTGCTCATGCAACTCATCTTGTTGGCTCCGCCCTTAGTAATCCATACTATTCTTATGCAGCCGGGATGCTTGGACTAGCCGGTCCTTTGCATGGATATGCGAATCAGGAAGTGATTAACTGGATTTATGAAATGCAGGAGGAGATTGGAGCCAGTGAAAATGAAGCTGAAGAGAGGGTTAAAATAGAAGCTTACGTTAGAAAAACGATATCATCAGGACAAGTTATTCCAGGTTACGGTCATGCAGTATTAAGGGTAACAGATCCACGTTTTACCGCGCAACAAATATTTGCTCAAAAATATGTTGAAAAGGACAGTTTGATCGATACTGTTAATTTAATTTATGATATAGTTCCTCCGATTTTGCAATCTCTTGGCAAGATAAAAAATCCATGGCCGAATGTAGATGCTTTCTCAGGAGCTCTTCTTCAGCATTATGGAATCACTGAACATTTCTTCTATACTGTTATGTTTGGCGTAAGTCGGTCACTCGGAGTTTTGGCGCAACTGGTTTGGGACAGGATGTACAATTTGCCTCTGGAAAGACCATCTTCAGAAACACTGGAGTTTTTCAAAAATAAGGCTGGGATTTAAGACCTTTAATATTACACAGAGTTACACAGAGAAGCACAGAGGTCCACAGAGCCTAAGATTATTTTATCTCCGTGTGACTTTGTGCTTCTCTGTGTAATATTTTTATGTAACCAATGATGATTTTATGCCATACAACGGATTGAGTGATTTTGTCGGGTTACTGGAGCGCGAAAACGAATTGATCAGAATTACCCAAGGGGTTGAGACGGCTCTTGAAATTACTGAAATTGTTGACCGTATTTCTAAAAGTCCCGGAGGGGGGAAGGCTCTTTTGTTTGAAAACAATGGAACGGCCTTCCCTCTTCTTATTAATGCATTTGGTTCGGAATCCAGAATTTGTCTTGCATTGGGACATACATCACTAAATGCCATTGGTGCAGAAATTGAGGAGCTCTTTAAGCAGTTATCCAGTCCGGCCGGCAACATCCTTGATAAGTTAAGACTTCTCCCTTTACTTTCCAAAATAGCATCGTGGATGCCAAAAAAAAAGTCAGGCAGAGGAAAATGTCAGGAGTTCATAATGAATCACCCTGATCTGACCCAGTTACCCATTTTAACCTGCTGGCCTGCTGATGGTGGTCCTTTTATTACCCTGCCTGGGGTTGTGACACGTGACCCTGTAACAGGTACCCGAAACGTTGGAATGTATAGGATGCAGATAATGGGTCCTGACTTAACCGGCATGCATTGGCATAAGCATAAAACTGGCGCCAGACACTATCAGGAGTACAAAAAATTATGTCAGAGGATGCCGGTATCAGTTGTGCTGGGTGGTGATCCTGCTTATACTTATGCAGCAACAGCACCACTTCCTGATCAGATCGATGAATACATGCTTGCAGGGTTTCTAAGGAAGAAGAAGGTTGAACTCGTAAAATGTTTGACCAATGACCTTGAAGTTCCGGATGATGCTGATTTTGTTCTTGAGGGATATGTTGATCCAGCAGAAGAGTTGGTTTGGGAAGGTCCCTTCGGCGATCATACCGGGTTTTATTCGTTGGCTGATTGGTATCCAAAATTTCATGTGACCTGTATTACTTATCGGAAGGGAGCTGTTTATCCTGCTACGATTGTGGGTATTCCTCCTCAGGAAGATGCCTATATCGGTCTTGCTACAGAAAAAATTTTTCTGGCACCTATGAAGCTGACCTTAATCCCTGAACTAAAGGATCTCTATTTGCCACCGGAAGGTGTGGCACATAATCTGACCCTGGCTCGTATTGAGAAAAGTTATGCAGGGCAAGCACTTAAGACCATGAATGCTATGTGGGGTGCTGGACAGATGATGTTCAACAAGATCATGGTAGTTACTGATCAGGAGAATCCCTGGAGTGATATGGAAGCATTTGTAAGAAATTTGTGCAATAGAATTGATCCCATCCAGGATATTATTTTTTCTTCAGGGCCCATGGATGTATTGGACCACTCATCTTCTAAATTTGCGTTTGGTTCCAAGATGGGTATCGATGCTACGACCAAATTTCCAGAAGAGCTTGAATTGAGTGTTTCAAAAATCAAGGTTCCCGAATCCCACGGTTTTAACAAATTGATACAGACCATTCCTGTTATTAAAGCCATTCAAACTTCTTTGTTAGATAAGGGGATATCGATTTTAATTTTGGGGATAAAGAAAGATGAGCGTTTCGATTTAGCATCTTTAACAGAATTGCTTCTGAGAGACAAGGCGGTACAATGCGTTAAATTTATCCTTCTCGTTGATGCTGCATTACCTGTTCAAAATCTGGATTCGGTGGTTTGGTATGTTACCGGAAACATTGATCCTAAGCGGGATTGCAAAATTTATGAGGCAAAACATGCCAGTGAGGTATCCCATGTTGTGGTAGATGGAACCCGGAAAACCTTGCAGTCTGATCATTTTCAACGTGAATGGCCAAACCCGGTAGTTTCCTCACTTGAAACAATACTTAAGGTTGATAACAGGTGGAAGGAACTAGGCTTAGGAGCATTTATTCCATCTCCTTCCTTGCTTTATTATCCCTTGAAGAGAGGAGAGGGAGCAGTGTCTGAGTAGTAGGAGCATTTTTGCGTAATCCAATAATTTTTTTAACTTTAGCATAAATCAGTCCACTGGCTGAAGCTTCGAATTGTATATTTAAAAGCAAATATCTCTAATATGAAAACGCTCAAAGGTTCAAAAACCGAACAAAATCTCTTAAAAGCATTTGCCGGAGAATCACAAGCGAGAATGCGCTATGACTATTTTGCTAAACAGGCTAAGAAAGAGGGGCTGGAACAGATTGCAGCCATATTTGAGGAGACTTCATTGAATGAGCGGTCGCACGCCAAGCAGTTTTTTAAATTCCTGGAAGGAGGGATGGTCGAAATCACTGCTTCTTATCCTGCAGGTATCGTAGGTTCCACACTTGAGAATTTAAAAGCATCCGCTGATGGTGAAAACGAGGAATGGACAGAATTGTATCCGGAATTTGCCCGAATTGCTGATGAAGAAGGTTACAAGGAGGTTGCCGCAATCTTTAAGATGATCTCGAAAGTAGAAAAGGCACACGAAGAGAGATACAGAACTTTGTATGACAATCTTGAATCCGGAATGGTATTCAAGCGTGGTGATAAGGTAGTATGGAAATGTCTGGTTTGTGGTTATTTGCATGAGGCTCTCAGTGCACCTCAGATTTGTCCGATATGTGCACATCCCCAGGCTTATTTTGAAATTCAGGGAAAAAATTATTAATTTGTATGACAGAACTTCACGATCTTATACGTTTATTGCCGAAGGCAGAATTGCATCTGCACATCGAAGGGAGTTTAGAGCCTGAATTAATGTTTCTTTTGTCCCAACGCAATGGTGTACAATTGAAGTATGATTCTGTTGAATCTATACGTGCTGCCTACCAATTTGATAATCTTCAGGATTTTTTGGATCTCTATTATGCTGCGACTTCTGTTTTACTAAAAGAGCAGGATTTTTATGACCTTACCTGGGCTTACCTTCTAAAAGCAAAAGAGAACAATATTGTTCATGCAGAAATAATGTTTGATCCTCAGGCACATACTAGCAGAGGCGTTCCCTTCAGTTCAGTCATTGGCGGTATATATCGAGCCTTGACCGATGGTTATGAAAAGCTGGGCATAACTTTCAAGCTGATTCTGTCCTTTTTGCGGCACCTGAGTCAGGAAGAGGGATTTATGACACTGGAAGAAGCTATACCCTACAAAGGATGGATTACTGCGGTTGGTTTAGATTCCTCGGAGAGAAATTTTCCGCCCGATCTTTTTACAGATTTGTTCGAGAAGGCACGTGAAATGGGTTTCCTTACTGTTGCCCATGCGGGGGAAGAGGGTCCGCCGGAATATATCTGGGCCGCGCTTGATTTGCTAAAAGCTTCTCGCATTGATCATGGGAACAGCTCCACAGAAGATCCTGATTTGGTAGATGTTTTAGGAATCTACGAAATACCGCTAACCTCTTGTCCGCTTTCTAATCTTAAGTTAAAGGTTATTCAAAAGATGGAGGATTCTCCCGTTAAGGAGATGATGGATCGTGGTATTAAGGTTACTGTCAATTCGGATGACCCGGCCTATTTTGGCGGTTATCTTAACGACAACTATATTGCTGTTGCAGATGCATTGCATCTATCACAAGATGAAATCATTCAGCTTGTAAAAAATTCTTTTGACGCTTCTTTTATTACCGATGGTGAAAAAAGGGCTTTCCTTAAAAAGGTAGAAGAAGCTTCAGGAGTTGTTTAAATTTAAGAACTTTTCCAAAGTTTTTGCTTACGCGCAACTGGTAAGAGCTTTTCCAAAGTTGTTGCTGACGTGAAATATTTGTACGTAAGCAACAACTTTGGAAAAGTTTCAACCTAATCTCGTCTACGGTTTCGGATATCCGTCCATTTGATGCAGATTCCGACTGATTTCTTCATTAGATAATTCATAATCAGATAACTGCCCGCGCATATATTTGTCGTAACCTACCAGATCCATCATGCCGTGTCCTGAGAGGTTGAAAATGATTATTTTTTCTTTGCCCTCTTCTTTGGCCTTTTTTGCTTCGCGGATAGTGACAGCGATGGCATGGGTTGTTTCGGGTGCCGGTACAATCCCCTCCGTTTTTGAGAAAAGCATTCCTGCTTCAAAACACTCTGATTGGTGAATGGCGATAGGGGTAACATAACCTGCTCTTACGGCAGCACTAACCAATGGAGACATTCCATGGTAACGCAATCCACCGGCATGAATCGGGGCAGGGATAAAATTATGCCCGAGACTGTACATTGGCAGCAGAGGAGTCATTTTGGCCAAATCTCCATGGTCATACATAAAGGTGCCTTTTGTCAGAGTAGGGCAGGAGTATGGTTCAGCTCCAATTATTTCAATATCGTCTCCATTGATTTTATCCTGAATAAAAGGGAAGGCGAGGCCAGCAAAGTTACTGCCGCCTCCACAGCAACCAATGACGATATCCGGTTTTTTGATTCCCACTTTGGCCAATTGTTTTTTGGCTTCCAGTCCGATGATGGTTTGGTGAAGCATTACATGGTTGAGAACAGATCCCAATCCATATCTGGTTTCCCCGGTAGGATCCGTGACGGCAGCTTCAATCGCTTCTGAAATTGCAATACCTAAACTTCCGGGTGTATCAGGAAATTCTGCCAAAACGGCACGTCCGGCAGCGGTTTCAGTACTAGGACTGGCAACGCAAGTGCCACCCCAGGTATTCATTAAAATCTGACGGAATGGTTTTTGTTCGTAACTAACCCGAACCATATATACTTTGCATTCAATTCCTCCAATCAAGGCACAAGCAAAGGAAAGGGCACTTCCCCACTGGCCAGCACCGGTTTCAGTCGTAATGCGTTTGATGCCGAATTGTTTGTTGTACCATGCTTGGGGGACAGCGGTGTTGGGTTTGTGACTACCTGCTGGAGAGACACTTTCGTTCTTATAAAAGATTTTGGCAGGAGTACCAAGAGCTTTTTCCAGTTCAAAGGCTCTGATCAGCGGACTGGGTCTCCAGATTTTGAGCATATCCTGAATTTCTTCAGGAATGGCAATCCAGCGATCGGTGCTTACCTCTTGTTCGATCAGGTTCATGGGGAAGACAGGAGCCAACATTTCGGGGGAGATGGGTTTGCCGTCCGGACCAAGCGGAGGTAACATGGGAAGATCTGCAGCCAGATTATACCATTGTTTGGGCATTTCAGATTCGTCGAGGTAAATTTTCTTTTGCATTTTTTTTGATTTATAGGGTTATCAATTCTTTCAAAAAAGAAAGGGGAGATGCTGCGTAAAC
>CAIRSO010000806.1 GCA_903881215.1 uncultured Bacteroidia bacterium | reverse complement strand
GATTTCAATTTATAATATCCACTGTTTAAACCATGAAGGGAAGCTTTCTCTAATGTATTACAAGAAGCGAGAACTCCAATAACCCAAATTGCAACAACAATGTATTTGTAACTTATCTTAATAAATAAACCGAATAATTTAAAGTATTTCATTTTTATCAAATTCTAAATTAATTTATATGCAAAATAAAGTTCGAATTTAAAATTGGCCATAACTCCTTTATATACACTACAAACTTGCGCCTATACGCCGAATTTGGGTGTATTGAGGCAGGTTTGGGGTCGGTTATACAAAAGTAAATTTACCTAAAATTATTTGGATACCAAAGCTTTAGGGGGGGATTGTGTGGGACAAACCAGGGTGATGCGGTTGGTAACCGCATTTTCGACCTATCATCGATTACAAATCGCTGCACCCAAAAGCACCCAGCGGCGTGCTCCCTTTATCCTTTTAACTTTATCCTTTAGCCTTTATCCTTCTTCAAAAAAGGCATCGACCCCGGGGTAATCATACTCCTCCATTGCTTTATCAAGCGGAAAAAGGAAGAATTTGCACTTTGCAGTTGCACAAACGGTTCCATCGTTACTCAAAAGTTTTCCTTCAACAAAGGCCATCCGGCTGTTTTGCTCCACCAATTTAGCTCTTAGGGTAATTTCCCCATCGCTTATTAGTACGGCTCTCCGGTAGCTAATTTCCATGGAAGTAGTAACGCCAGTGGTTTTACATAAGGTCAGAACAACCCAGCTACAGAGCTCATCCATCAGTGCGGCCTGAATTCCTCCATGCAATACATTTTTGAAACCTTCTGCCCATCTTTGTGGATTCCATTGAGCTGTTACCTCATCACCATCCAATTCAAATTTCAGTTGCAAACCTTTGTCGTTGTTTGGCGAACAGCCGAAACAGTTGTAATCCTTTCTGCCTGCTTTCAAGTAAGCGTTGGCTATTTTTTTGCTCATTATTCCAAAATTTGATTCTAAATCATTTAATGTCACGTTAAAAACCTTCTTTATCCGCTACGCGGAAAAGGATGGAAATTATTCATTTATTCTACAATACTGTATCCGCTACGCGGAAATAATCTATTGGTATATCTACTTAATTTAAACATTATAAACTTTTCAAACCATTGAAACATTTTCATCATTTACTCAATTCAACCTTAACCAGCTCATTCTTTTCGAGGTACCAGATATTTCCTTCGCAGGAAGAATAACCCATCTCTTTCATGTCTGTCAGGTAACCCTTCATTTGCCGGATATCTTTGTCAGCCATTTCACCGGTTTTGTAATCAATGATCACTGCCAAATTATCTTTTAGCATAACCCGGTCTGGTCTGTGTTTGGAAGCACCGACCCGTAAAATATCCCGCTCATTAAGAACACGCCAATGATCAGAAAACCATTCTGAATAAGGTTTCTCATGCAATAGTCGGTCAATTTTTGCGAATATTTCCCTACCATCTTCAACTGAAATTAAACCCGAATCAACAACCTGACTTACTGCGCCTGCTACATCTCTCTTTGTTTTTATCTTCTCGAGAATCTTGTGCATCACGGTTCCTCTGTTGATTCTTTCTGCCTGCCTGTTACCGGTCAGGAGAAAATAATCCTTGCTGTGCATCCTAATCTTCATCTTGTTGTTTCCGGAGCTAAGTATCAATGGATCATTAGGTTTTATATCCTGCAGTTTCAAATCCGGGATTTCAGGGATCTCCATTGCTCCAATTTCCAGTATTTTGTCTACAGGATCCCAATATTTACCCGTTTCAAGGTACTTTTCCTTGTCAATACCATCCAAAAACAGCGGATTTTCGATCAGTTTCTGAATCAATTCTGCTACAGTGGCCGGCTGCTTTATCTCCTCTTTGTAAGGCAGGTAGACAAACAGATTATTGACAGCCCTGGTTGTTGCCACATAAAGCAGATTCAGGTTATCCATGGTACTAAACAATAATTCCCGATAGTAATCATGAGAGAACACAGAATTTTTAAGGCTGCTTTCGCATTTTAGCAAAACCATTTTTAAGTTGCAGTATGGCTCTGAATCAGGAATTGACCAAATATAGGGTTGCTTGTTGCTGCTTATACCTATGTCCCAATTACAAAATGGGATAAAAACAGTAGGAAATTCAAGTCCTTTGGCCTGATGAATGGTTGAAATTCTAATGAAATTTTTGACATTTGTAAGATTAAGTGTTTTGTTGCATCCACTTGTATCCCACCAATTTAGGAAACCGGAAATCCCGCCGCAATCTTCCCTGCCATATTCAAGAACCATATCCAAAAATGCCTGCAAATATATCTTCTCGCCAGTTATCGCCCCAAGATCAAAATGATCAGCCACCTCAACCGCCAGATCATAAAGTGGAAGAGCCAGTAGTCCGGTAAGAAATGCTGATTGGGCATCGGTATCCAGCCATGCTTCAAAAAGTTCGGGCAATGTAGAATCAGTCCTAAAAAGATCATGCAGGTCAATCGACAGATCCTCCTCAACGTTTGTCCTTAATGGCTGTAGAATTTCGTAATAAGTGTATAATATTTCTGCTCTAACCCGGGGCTGATCCCTGCGGGCAAAAAACTGAAAGAAATTAACAACAAACCGGACCACCTGTGATTGACCTATCTTAAGCGTATCACTGGTAATCACATCATAGATGCAACCTGGCTGAGGTTTGGTGCCCTTTCGCTCCCAAAGGGCTTTGGCAATTTTCCCGGCCTCCGAATTTTCCCTTACAAGAATCGCAATATCCTCTGCCTTGACACCATTTATCTGAACCATCTCCAATTGATCGATCAGCAGAGTAATCGCCTTCTCCCGAAAATCACTTTTGCTTTTGCTGCCTTCGGAGTCAACAAATTTTAGTCTTACATAGCCTTTATGTTTGTCGCTTGGCGGACATTTCTGGAAGTGATCATTGTATGCCTGAGCAATTACACCATCAAAAGCACTGGAATTCAGATGATTTGTCTCGGATTTAAACCAATCATTCAAAAAGGAGGAGGCTTGCTTATAAAGTGTGTTGTTAAAATCCACAATATTTTTCCGGCTGCGCCAATTCGTGTCAAGGTGTTTGACATCAACAAGCTGGTGACCAAGGTCAGTGGCCAGCTGATTTGCGAGCAAATTCCAATCACCATTGCGCCAGCGGTAGATAGACTGCTTCACATCACCCACCACGACAGAAGAATTTCCGGAAGCTAACGCATTTTCAACCAATGGTTTAAAATTTGCCCACTGCTGTCTGGACGTATCCTGAAATTCGTCCAGCATAAAATGGCGGTAGATCAAACCTACTTTTTCGTAAATGAATGGTGTGTCATTCCCTTCGATGATTTTTCCGATCATCCTACCCGAATCACTCAATAACACCGTATTATTTGCGCTCAGTACTTCCTTAATCTTTAGGGCAATGTTTCCAAGCAGACCAAAAGGATAGATATTCTTTAAAATTGCTCTGGCGCTGTTCATTTCAGATATTTCCTCCTCCAAGGCAACCAGGGCTTCATTCAGCATACTATTTAAACCTCCGTAGTACAAGGCTTCTATTTGATTTTTCAGGTTGGAAGGATCGGTCTTCTTGTACCAGTTTTCAGGATGGTCAACCGCTTCGAGAACAGTTTTGGAAGGTGCATCAAATTTCCCGTTCGCAAGTTTATTGAAGAGGCCGGCAAAAGAATTTTTGCCATTTTTAAATTGATCAAAAGTGAGTCCAGAAGCTCCAATCAAATCAACGCCTGCCTGGCCAACTTTGACGAGTCTGCTTTCCGAATTAACGATAACATTTTTTAAATCCCTTACATATTTGCCCAAGGTCTCTTTTTCGGCAAGCATTTCCAGAAATTCATCTCCATGTACTTTAAACGCCTCCTTCTCGACTTCTTTTCCAAATTTTAAAAGTTCCTGTTGGAAGTCCCAGCTCCTACCCTCCTCTAAATTTTCTTCGAGGAAAAGGACCATCCAGCTCATTAAAAGGTCATTGCCATCAATTTCGTGAAAAAGTAAATCTACCGCATCTTCAAGAGCCTGACGACCATCTATTTCAGTTCGAAAAGAAGCATTCAGCCTGATCTCTCTGGCAAAAGACCTGATTACCTTTTGGAAAAAGCTGTCGATAGTCATCACCGAAAATCGGGAATAATCATGGAGAATCAACTTCAGGATTAAGGTGGCTTTTCTCCTTATTTCCTGTTCATTTCCACAACCATGCAGCATTTCCAGATACTTTGATGTGCCTCCCGCAGAAAGATTGGACAACTCTTTTAAGATGCGCTCTTTCATCTCTGCTGTTGCTTTGTTGGTAAAAGTTACGGCAAGGATATTCCTGTATGATTTGGGCCGGTCAAACAACATTTTTAGATACTCTCCAACCAGACTGAACGTTTTTCCCGATCCGGCTGAAGCTCTAAAAATCTGTAATCCATTGTTTTCTGTCATTTTGAGAACCTAATAAAAAAATAAAGCATTTCAATCCTATGTACTCGCAAAGCTAAAGAGAGATCCAGAACTGGTTGTGCTAAAATTAAGTATTATGATTGAACCATTCTCCTCTTCAGCATCTAAAATCAAATAATTTTACAACGCAATGTATTCTGAAATTCATTAATTTGTGGTGTTTTCAAAGAAGGGTATAAAAAATATCCAAACCCGATGCAACATTCAACTATCAGGTTCGTCATTGGAGTAAAGAGGGAAAACGGGAAATAAACGATGTACATCAACATTCATCAGCCGCTTATCGACAGGTGTCTCGTAAATGACAAAGAGGCTCAATTTAGTGTTTACAAGCTCTATTACCGGACCATGTACAACACTTCGCTTCGAATTGTCAACAACAGTGACGATGCAGAAGATATCATGCAGGAATCATTTCTGACCGCTTTTAAAAAGCTGGCCACTTACAAAGGCGAAGTCAGTTTCGGGATCTGGCTCAAGCGCATTGTAGTGAACCGTTCGCTGGATTACTTAAGAAAACGAAAGGTTCAATTTGAAGAGGTAAAGAATGAGTTGCCTGTTTATGAAGAAGAAGTGGTAGACGAATCAGACTATACGGTTGAAGAGGTCAGGAAGGCAATTACCCAACTATCCAACGGATACCGTACCATTCTTTCCCTGATACTTCTTGAAGGATATGACCATGAAGAGGTTAGCGAAATTTTAGGTATCAGCAACGTGACCAGCCGCACCCAGTTTTGCAGGGCAAAGCAGCGCCTTCGGGATTATTTGACAGAAAAAAGAAAAGAACAATTGACAATCGCACAACATGGATAAGCTTGAAAAACTGTTTAATGATCAACGTGAAGCTTTTGATGAAGAACCGCTGGAAGGTCATTTTCACCGGTTTGAGGAGAAACTAAATCGCTATCATTCACGCAAAAAGGCTGCAATAAGAACTTGGCCATTTCTTAAGATTGCCTCTCTTGTGATCATCGTTCTGCTTTCTGCGAATCTTTTTGTACATCTGTTTCCCGGAAAAACTGAGAAAAGAGCTGAGAAATTTGCCAACACTGAGATGAATGAAACTGCCCTCTTTTACAATACGCGGATCACCAGTGGACTCTCTCAACTTCAGCAAATGGCCAAT
>CAIRSO010000805.1 GCA_903881215.1 uncultured Bacteroidia bacterium | reverse complement strand
GTTTTTCCACCGTCACGGCCTGCCATGCGCATTCCTTTGAATACACGGGAAGGATAGGAAGAGGCACCGACAGAACCAGGTGCACGTAAGCGGTTGTGCTGACCGTGAGTGCTTTGTCCAACACCGCTAAAGCCGTGACGACGAACAACACCCTGGAAACCACGTCCCTTTGAAATACCGGTTATGTCAATAAAGGTATCAGCCTCAAGCATGTCAACTGTAATGACATCTCCAAGCTTCACTTCATCACCAAACCCTTCAAATTCTACCACTTTTCTCTTAGGAGTAGTACCGGCCTTTTTGTAATGGCCGATTTCTGCTTTTGTCGCATGCTTCTCTTTCTTTTCGACGAACCCTAACTGAACAGCCTCATAACCATCGGTTTTAAGGGTGCGAATCTGGGTTACTGTGCATGGACCAGCTTCAATCACAGTGCATGGGATGTTTTTCCCCTCAACACTGAATACGGAAGTCATTCCGATTTTTTTTCCAATTAATCCTGGCATTTTTCTACTTGTTTATCAAACTTTAATTTCAACTTCAACACCACTGGGTAACTCCAGTTTCATTAGGGCATCGATAGTTTTTGCGGTTGAGCTGTAAATGTCGATCAATCTCTTGTAGGAGGATAATTCGAACTGCTCCCTCGCTTTTTTATTGACGAAGGGAGATCTCAAAACTGTAAAAATACGACGGTGAGTTGGTAACGGAATAGGTCCGCTAACAATCGCTCCGGTTGATTTAACAGTCTTTACAATCTTTTCAGCTGATTTGTCAACCAGATTATGATCGTACGATTTCAGTTTAATTCTGATTTTTTGACTCATGATAAGAACGTATTTAGTTATAATAACTCTGTTTTTCCTTTAACACTTTCAAGAACTGTGATGGCAATGTTCTTGGGAACTTCTGCATAATGGGAAAACTCCATTGTTGAGGTTGCACGGCCTGAAGAAAGGGTACGCAATGTTGTGACGTAACCAAACTGCTCAGAAAGCGGAACCAATGCTTTGATCACACGTGCGCCAAATTTGGCGTCCATGCTCTCCACATGTCCCCGTCGACGGTTAAGGTCGCCAACAATATCTCCCATGTAATCATCCGGTGTAACAACTTCCACTTTCATGATCGGCTCCAGCAAAATAGGTTTTGCTTTGGATGCAGCATTTCTGAAAGCTTGTTTGGCACACAACTCAAACGAGAGGGCATCGGAGTCAACAGGGTGGAAGGAACCATCGACCAAAACCACTTTAAGGTTTTCAATCTTATATCCGGCCAATGGGCCATTGTTCATGGCCTCTTTGAAACCCTTTTCAATTGAAGGAATGTATTCGCGAGGAATCGTACCCCCTTTGATCTGATCGACAAACTGAAGACCTGTCTTGCCATCGTCAACCGGACCAATGTGAACAGAGATGTCAGCGAATTTACCACGGCCACCGGTCTGTTTCTTGAACACCTCACGCATGTTTACCTCCTTGGTAATGGTCTCTTTGTAAGAAACCTGTGGGGCGCCCTGGTTACATTCCACTTTAAACTCCCTTTTCAATCGGTCAACAATGATCTCCAGATGGAGCTCACCCATTCCGCGAATAATGGTCTGTCCACTATCCTGGTCAGTATTTACCTGGAAAGTTGGATCTTCCTCAGAAAGTTTAATGAGTCCGTTGGACAATTTATCAAGATCCTTCTGAGTCTTAGGCTCAATCGCGATACCGATTACCGGTTCCGGGAAAGTCATAGATTCAAGAACGATGGGATGATCTAGTGAACAAAGGGTATCACCCGTACGAATATCCTTGAAACCAACAGCGGCACAAATGTCACCTGCTTCAATTACATCACGAGGTTGTTGTTTATTGGAATGCATTTGAAAGAGACGTGAAATACGCTCTTTTTTGCCGGTCCGTGTATTTAAAACATACGAACCTGAATCAATTTTTCCGGAGTAGACACGAATGAAGCACAAACGACCAACATAAGGATCAGTAGCGATCTTGAATGCAAGTGCAGCCAGTGGTTCGCCAACGTCTGGCTTCCTTTCAATTTCTTCTCCTGTATCAGGATTGGTCCCAACGATGGAAGCAACATCCAACGGATTCGGCAAATAAGCACAAACTGCATCCAGAAGAGTCTGAACACCCTTGTTTTTAAAAGCCGAACCACAAAGCATAGGAATAATTACTCCCGACAGTGTAGCCTTCCGAATAACATGCTTCAATTCGTCTACTGTAATACTATTTGGATCTTCGAAGAATTTCTCCATCAAAGTTTCATCCTGCTCTGCAACAGATTCGACCAGTTTCTCGCGCCATTCCTGAGCCAACTCCAACATATCTGCAGGAATCTCTTCAACAGAATAATCTGCGCCCATGGTCTCATCGTGCCATACGACTGATTTCATGGCTACCAGATCGATAATTCCTTTGAAGCGTTCTTCAGCACCAATTGGAATTTGAATTGGAACGGGATTAGCTCCCAGCTTCTCTTTTATATCATTGAAAACATTGAAAAAATCGGCACCAGCACGGTCCATCTTGTTGATGAATGCAATCTTTGGCACACCATATTTTTCGGCCTGACGCCAAACTGTTTCTGACTGAGCTTCTACTCCACCCACGGCACAAAAGGTTGCAACCGCTCCGTCAAGAACCCTTAACGACCGCTCCACCTCGACAGTAAAGTCAACGTGGCCCGGAGTGTCTATGATATTGATCTGATGAACAATATCCTGGTATGTCCACTCAGTAAATGTAGCAGCCGAAGTAATAGTAATACCCCGCTCCTGCTCCTGTTCCATCCAGTCCATGGTTGCTGCACCATCGTGTACTTCACCAATACGGTGAACTTTTCCCGTGTAAAACAATATCCGCTCTGAAGTGGTTGTTTTACCGGCATCGATGTGCGCCATAATCCCGATGTTCCTGGTATTTGTAAGGTCCCTTTTCGCCATTATATATATATCGTACAGTAATCTAACTAACTATTAAAAATTTCCGGTTAGAACCGGAAATGCGCAAACGCACGGTTTGCTTCTGCCATTCTGTGTGTATCTTCTTTTTTCTTGAAAGCTCCACCTTCTTCATTGTATGCAGCAAGAGTCTCAGCAGCTAATTTTTCTGCCATTGAGTGACCTGAGCGCTTCTTGGAAAAGATAATCAGGTTACGCATAGAGATTGCAACTTTTCTTTCGGGACGAATTTCCATTGGAACCTGAAAGTTGGCACCACCTACACGCCGACTCTTAACCTCAACCTGAGGAGTGATGTTGACTAATGCCTTTTTCCATACATCGAGAGCAGACAACTCATTGTCTTTCATTTTTTTCTCAACGATATCGAGGGCATCATAAATAATTTTGAATGCAATGGATTTTTTACCATCAAACATAAGACTGTTCACGAAGCGAGTAACGAGAACGTCATTGAATTTCGGATCTGGAAGAATGATCCGCTTTTTTGGTTTTGTCTTTCTCATCTTAGTTACAAATTGTTTGTGTTATTCGAATCGGTTGTTTTTAAGTCTTCAGTTATACAGCACATTCAAGACATGCCCTTACTCACCCAAACCTCCAAACTAATAACTAATGTTTCTTACTTAAATTATTTCTTCTTTTTTGTTGCAGCAGCGACTTGTCCTGGTTTTGGGCGTTTTGCGCCATACTTCGAACGACGTTGCTTGCGACCCTCAACACCTGCGGTATCAAGTGCACCACGAATTAAATGGTAACGAACTCCCGGAAGATCTTTAACACGACCACCACGAACAAGAACAATTGAGTGTTCCTGCAAATTGTGCCCTTCACCCGGAATATAGGCATTCACCTCTTTGCCATTGGTTAGCCTAACCCTGGCAACCTTCCGCATGGCGGAATTCGGCTTCTTAGGCGTCGTTGTGTATACACGTACACACACGCCCCTACGCTGTGGACAAGAGTTTAATGCCGGAGACTTACTTTTGTCTTCGATATTCACTCTACCCTTACGTACTAATTGTTGAATAGTAGGCATAAACGATTTTTAAATTTTATAAAAAATACACACATAATTCTGACGGAAAAATCTCGCAATTCCCCGTAAGTTCTACAATTAACGCAAAATTAGCTCGTAAAACTCCTCCAAAATGGACTGCAAAAGTACACATTTCTTTGGAAAATACACTACTGGAATAAAAAAAAGTGATTTTCAACAAGATTGCCGGTATGGTAGTATTTGAGAATCAAAATGTGGAAATTGGGAAATGTGAAAATGTGGAAATTGGGATTGAAGCAGGCTTGGATAAGCACTTATTCGGAAATTTATCCTTTAGCGATAAATGAAGGGAGACCCTCATTTTCACATTTCCACATTTCAAATTTGCACATTAATTATTTCAATGCCGGATGGAGAATCCGTTCGAGCAAACTTTGATCTTCAGTAATAATCTCGGCAGTCCCAATTAATTCGTACCTAAAGTCAAATCTCTTTCCGTATGTTGAGATCAGCTTGTCAGGAAGTCCGACTTCCAAAGCGTAATAATCACCAGTAGGAATTGATGAAATCTTGTTGACAATCCCCTTTAACAGTCCGAATTCCATATAAGGATAAGTGACGAATTTCAAATTAACTTGCTGACCGACTTTTACCTTTCCTGCAAAGTTTTGCCTTAATTTTACCAATCCTTTAAATTTAGTTGAATCATTGACATCAAGGGCCACAACAACCGGTGCCGGAATAATATCCGGGTATTTAAACATCCAACTGCCTGAAAATAGAATAAGCAGGACAATTACAACGATGATCATACCGTTCCTTATTATCCAGGATGGCACTCGACCCAGCAAATCTTGTACCTCTTCGCTGTGAAGGCTTATTTCATTTATCTTTTTCGACATATCCATGAATTTTTTTCATTCCAAGGAGACCCTTCATTCCAAATACTTTATCCTTTTGCCTTTATCCTTTATCCTTATATTAAGTCCCCAACTCGAGTTGGTTCCTGACCAAATGCCAATAGTGGCCTTTTAATTTGATCAATTCATTATGCTCTCCCTTTTCAACGATTTCACCTTTATCCAATACGACAATCTGATCCGCATTTTTAACTGTACTTAAACGATGAGCAACTACTACTACCGTTCTATTTTTGTAAAAATCGTTCATATTTTCCAGGATCACTTTTTCATTGTTGGCATCCAATGCATTTGTAGCCTCATCAAAGAAAAGGAAACCTGGGTTCTTATATACTGAACGCGCAATTAATATTCTTTGCTTTTGTCCCTGACTCAGACCCGCCCCCTCCTGGCCAATCTTTGTGGTATAACCAAGCGGCAAAGATTCAATGTACTCCTGTATATTGGCCATCCTGACTGCCTCAAATAATCGACCGCGATCAATAGTGTCATCACCAACAGTTATATTATTAACTATTGTGTCTGAAAAAATAAATCCGTCCTGCATGACAACCCCACACTTTCTGCGCCAGTAAGACGACGAAACTTGACTCAAATCTGCTTCCCCAATTGAAATTGAACCTGTAATTGGAGGATAGAATCCCAGCAATAATTTGATGAGGGTAGTTTTACCACTACCACTCATTCCAACTATCGCTGTTGTCTTGTTAGCCGGAATTGTTAAATTGATCTGCTTTAAAACCATCGGGGAACGTGGCCCTTCATATTGAAAGGAAACGTTCCTGATCGAGATATCCTGGTTCTCTGGAAGATCAACGATCTTCTGTTCTTCAACGCTCTCTTCATTCTTCCTTAAATGAATCTCGTTGAATCGTTCGAGGGATATTTTTGCATCCTGGGCAGCTTGGATAAAATCCATCAGATTGGCCAATGGGGCATTCATTTGTCCGATAATATAGGATACAGCGACCATTGCCCCAATGGTTATATTACCATCGATAACCAATTTTGCGGCTAAGAAACTGATGAGAATATTTTTTAACTGATTGATAAAGGTGGATCCAATTGTTTGAGTCTGACTCAACGACAATCGACTGATGTTAACTTTAAATAGCTTAGCCTGTATTCTTTCCCACTCCCATCTTTTCTGCTTCTCGCAATTGTTCAGCTTAATCTCCTGCATCCCAGTGATTAATTCAATTAATTTTGCCTGATTCTCTGAGAGCTGCCGAAACCGGTGAAAATCCAGTTCTCTCCTTCTGTTTAGAAAAAGAACTATCCATAAGACATAGAATAAACTCCCCAATAAAAAGATCAATAGAATGGACCAACTGTAAACAGCAAGCACGATGGAAAATACCAAAAGGTTGACCATTGAAAAAAGCACATTCAATGACTGGTTTGTAATGAAATTCTCAATACGCGTATGGTCTCCTATGCGCTGCAGTAAATCTCCCACCATCTTTGTATCAAAAAATGCAATCGGAAGCTTCATCAATTTGATGAGAAAATCAGAAATAAGCGAGATGTTTAATCTGGTAGTTAGATGAAGCAAAATCCAACTTCTAAAAAATTCTACAGAAGTTTGGGAAACGAAAAGTATGAGTTGGGCGACGAGGATTAAAGTAACAAAACCAATATCCTGATTATTTATACCAATATCAACCATTGCTTGGGTAAGCAAAGGAAAGATAAGCTGGAACAAGCTACCAAGCAATAATCCGAGGGACAGCTGCCTTATAAACTTTTTCTGACTTCTGAAATAGGAAAACAGGTAAGCGAAGGATGATTTATCGATTTTTTCATCTTCCAACTGATAAAAATCCGGCGTTGCTTCGACAATTAATACCAGACCAATGGCCTTATCTTCATTAGCTTTACCGCTCCACCCTTTTAAAAACTCCTCTTTCGAATATTTTATTAATCCAAAGGCTGGATCAGCAACATACACCTTCCCGCCTTTAACAGCATAAACCACAACGAAATGCTCACTCTTCCAATGCACAATCGCTGGAAGTGGCAACTCCTCAGAAAGCTGCTTAAAATTCACTCGTGCACCAACAGATCTGAGCCCAATGGATTCTGCAGCATCCGACAATCCCAGTAAAGAGACTCCTTCGCGCGTCAGCGAACTTCTGTCACGAATTGTTTGCAACGAAAAATTCTTGCCATAATATTTAGCGATCATCCTTAGACAAGAGGGACCGCAATCCATGGCATCCAGTTGTTTGAAAAATGGAAATCGTTGCATCCGGCAAAATCAGCTTTGGTTAAATGCAAATATGCAAAATTTATCAGGATGAAGCCTGCCTTACATAATTTCGAGAAAACAAAAAACTGAAATGATGAAATTCTCCCTTCAAAAAAGAATAACATGTTTAGTAACATAAAATACAAGAAACAGAGGATCAGTCCAAACTGGCATTCCTCTGATATTAGGTTGGTTGCAACTTTTTCGAAATTCTAAATTCTAAATTC
>CAIRSO010000804.1 GCA_903881215.1 uncultured Bacteroidia bacterium | reverse complement strand
TTCTGATTGCCCATCTTGATATTTGATATCGTTTTGGTTTGAAAGGATAAGAAAGAAACTTTCAAATAATAACTACCGGGGATGGTGGAAATCTCAAACTTACCGTCATTGTCGGTGGCTGTACCCTTGGTAAAGACCGAGTCTGAACTATTGTACAATACCACGTTGGCAAATGGAACAGGAACATTTTTGCTGTCTGTCACTCTGCCCGAAATTTTGTAATCAGGAGTTGGGGCATTTTGTGCAAAGGAAAGAACACTTCCAATAGCCATCAAACTTATTAGCATCAACAGTTTCATCATTGCCATTTTTTGAACTAATTTTTGAAATACCCTCAAAACTATTGTACAATCTTCCATCATTTACATAAAAGAATTGTGAAGCTGACATATTCGAAGCTGAACTCTCAAAAAATGAGTTTAAGCTGTCATCGTTTTAGCAATAAAAATGGTGGAGTTTTAAGCCGTGATAGTTAAAATGAATCCAGAACGAAGCGATTACTTCATTTTAAGCTTATATTTATGGTCCGATTAATTATTGGGAAGGTGAATTTCTTATTAATAATTTTAAGCATGAAAACAACAGGAATACTAATTATGATGTTATTGTTCCTCCCGGTTATATCTTGGGCAGGTGAGATTTATGGAACAATAAAAGGGGATGACGGAAAACCACTGACCAGTCAGGTTGTACAAATCCTGCAAAATGATAAAGTTCTGGCCTCTGCAACGACCGATGCAAATGGCTATTTTACGGTTACATTAAAGGAAGTTGGAAAATTTAAACTTGAAGTTGTCGGATACAAGGATGCAAGTTTTGAGGTTTTCTCTTCCAACAAATCAACCCGTTACAATTTATTGATGAATAAAACCGGCGACAAATGGATACTAAAGAGCCTGTAACACCCCCAAAGGAAAAGCGGGACAGGTGGGACAAGATACAAATCGTCATGCAGCCAATTGGCGGCTTGATAACTGCCCTTACCATTGCATTGGTAAGTTATTATGGTTCTGCTTATTTGAACAACAAGCAGAACAATGAAGCCAAAATCAGTCTTTATACCCAATTGATGAGCAGTCGTGAGCAAGCCGAAAGTGCGCTCAGAAAGGACATGTTCAACTCTATTCTGGGCACCATTCTCAAAGACTCGCATTCCCTGGATGAAAATATTCTTCAATTGGAACTGCTGGCGTATAATTTCCACGAGTCGCTCAATCTGATGCCACTTTTTGTTTACCTGAACAGAAAAATTGACGATGAAAAGAGTGTGCCGGAACGAGAAGCTTTCCGAAAAAGGTTGTATAAAATGGCAGGGGATGTTATTTCAAAACAAATATCGAGTCTCGAAGGTGCTGCCAGCCGGGAGACCATGTTCATAACTTTTCCCAGTGATTCGAGCCTGCTTAAGCCTGGCTCTTCTAAGGATTTGGTGATGGATTGGAAAGATTCAAAAGTCTTCTACGACACGATCAGAGTTGGAAATACAAAAAATGTATATAAACGGGTTGTATTTTTTAAAGCCGTGGCATCCAATGTGGACAAGAAATCTATTAACGTCAGGCTGGACATAGAAACTTCGACCAACAACAAGTTTACCAACATGGTCACGCAGGAATTCACAATCGATTATTTTCAGTTTCCGATGATCGACAACACAAGACTTTCCAATGACATGCGTTGCGCTGTAGTAATGCGTGATTTTGACTTCCCTAATTTTATCGAGGTTGACATACTTTATTTCCCTGGCTCACATTCCAGTCTGAAGGAAAAGCCTTATTATGATGATGTTGTGAAAAAACTTTTGATGGACCAGCAAGCAAATCAATAATTCTAACTCCATTCCACATCAATTTGGGGATATTTACCAGTATCGGTAAAAACGTGTTTATTAATCACGACTGTACCTTCCTCGATATCGGTGGGATAATCATTGAAGATGAAGTGTTGATTGGCCCCAAAGTAAGCGTGATTTCCCAACTACTCCAGCAGGATTTCTTTACTCAACCGAATATCCCGCGAGGAGGAACTGGCATGTACGATGTATTGCCCCTTTTCGAGCGTCCATTTTGAAGCCTGTTCATTCCAATAAGTTAAGTCATGAACCGGAATTTTAAATGTCAGATTCGCGGTATCTCCGGGTGCCAGACTTGCTGTTTTGGCAAAAGCCTTTAATTCCTGAACCGGTCTGTCAATTTTCGAATCCGGTTTTGAGAAATAGATCTGAACAACTTCTTTCCCTTTTGTGTTGCCTGTATTAGTGACGGAAATATCAACCTTCATCGTATCATTCATTACAGCAACAGCCATGTCGGAATACTTAAATAGGGTATACGATAACCCATAACCAAACGGATAGGAAACTTCAATATTCGCTTTATCAAAGTGCCTGTATCCTACATAAATACCTTCTTCATAAATCGTGTAGTCGTGATTCCGAACCTGGTCTTTCTCGGGTTTTGTTCCTGAAGGGCCTATCATGTCGAATATTCCCAATGCTTTGCTATCCAATGGAAAGTTTGCAGTCGAAGCATGATCATTCAGATGAATTGGGAAAGTCATTGGTAGTTTACCACTTGGATTATTTTCGCCGCTTAAAACATTCGCCACCGAGTTTCCTCCTTCTTGTCCACCTTGCCAGGCTAGGACAATGGCATCTGGTAGGTTTTTCCAGGAAGCAGTTTCGATCACCCCGCCAATATTCAACACGACAACAACTTTTTTGCCTCCCGCATGATATGCCTTGCAGGTCACTTCAATTAATTGCTGCTCCATCGAAGTCAATAAAAAGTCATCTTTTTCTTTTCTGTCTGAGCCTTCTCCGCTATTTCTACCTATGGTGATAATTCCAATATCAGCAGAACTTAAGCTTTGAGCGATCTCTTCTGACGAAGGAATCCATTGTGGTGGATTATACTTTATAAACATGGCTTTTCCGCCTTCAGGTTTTACAAAGGCCTTTGCATTGGCAGCTTTATGCACTTCAAAACTTTTTTCGATCGCCTTGTTTATTTCATATCCCTTATTTTTCAATCCTTCTCCCAGCGATACGGTATAAGCTTCATTTACATCGCCTGATCCGGTTCCTCCGGCAATAAAATCGTAGGATGTAACTCCAAAAAGTTCAATGTTTTTCTTGTTCTGAAGAGGTAGGGTAGTCTCATTTTTAAGGAGCACAATACCTTCCGAGGCCGATTGCTGTGCAGTCTGTGCATGTGCTTTCAAATCCGGATTGTTTTGGTACGCATACCGCTGCATTTTTCTGGATCCCAATACCATCTTCAGAATTCGTTTTACTGAAGTATCGACAAATGTCATCGGAAGATCTCCGCTTGTGACAGCTTTTTTCAAGGCATCCCATTGGAATTTTGTACCCGGTTCCAATAGGTCGTTGCCTGCTTTGATTTGTGCCGGAGCAGTTTGACCTCCAAACCAATCTGACATAACGAGACCTTTAAATCCCCAGTCATCGCGCAAAATATCAGTTAGCAAGCGTTTGTTTTCTGAAACATAGGTTCCATTTAACTTGTTGTAGGAGGACATGATGGTCCATGGCTGTGATTTTCTCACAATAATTTCGAACCCTTTCAGGTATATTTCACGAAGGGCCCGCTCCGAGACCCGGACATCATTCATGTTTCGTTCAGTTTCCTGGTTATTTAATGCAAAATGCTTCACTGAAGTACCCACTCCATTCGATTGGATTCCGTTTACACAGGCAGCTCCAATCCATCCGGTAAGAACAGGATCTTCTGAATAATATTCAAAGTTTCTGCCGCAAAGGGGGTTGCGGTGAATGTTTGCTCCTGGCCCAAGGATGACATCCAATCCGTACTCAAGAGCCTCATTTCCCATGGCATTCCCGACTTCTTTCACAAGGTCGGTATTCCAGGTTGAGGCAAGCATGGTGCCGATCGGGAAAGCCGTACAGTAATAGGTTCTGGTTTCATTCTTGCGTGTTGGTTCTATCCGCAATCCCGCAGGACCATCTGATAAATAAACGGTTGGAATGCCAAGTCGTGGTGTAGGAACAATGAGACCCACGGCACCCGCAATACCAGTCTTAGGATCGCCAGCACCCATGGCCGAAGCAAGGCCTGATCCTTTCAAGAGATGGATTTTTTCCTCCTTCGTCATCTGGGAAAGCAAATCTCCGGCCCGTTCTTCTATAGACCTCCGGTCGTCTTCATAAATATCCAGCTTGCCGTTCCCATTTCTATCCGGGAATTTATATCCATCGATAGTAAGTTCTTGGAGATCGCGATTCTCAGCGTAATCTTTTTCAAAATTCAGAAACTTGGAACTCAGGTACAACCAACCCACAAGTCCAGCAATTACGAAAAGGGACACTATTGACCCAATACTTATTAATGCAATTTTTAAAATCTTTTTCATTTTCGATTTTCGTTAGGGTTTTGGATAATCTGCGTCAACAATATCCTACCCACCAATGTAAGATTTTTTTCTATATTTCTTGGATTGGGTTTCAATTTCTTGCCGAACCAGACTTTTCATAATACTTCCTTTCTTAATTACTTAATGAAATAGTTTGAATTTCGTACTTTATCATTTGGTTTTTGTTATTTTTCGGATTCATTCTGTTTGATATTTGTATCATCTTTAATAGCATATATTCATGGAAACAAAAATTCAAAAACGAAAGTTAGGAAATAGCGGACTGGAAGTCTCAGCCATTGGACTCGGCTGCATGGGGATGAGCTTTGGCTATGGTACAATCTCTGATGAAAAGGAGATGATCACGCTTATGCGTTCGGCGATTGAAAACGGAGTAAACTTTTTCGATACCGCTGAAGTATACGGACCTTACATCAATGAAGAACTGGTTGGCAAAGCCCTCGAACCTTTCAAAGGCAAAGTAGCCATTGCTACTAAATTCGGATTTAATTTCCAGGATGGCATCAATACCGGACTCAACAGCAGACCCGATAACATTAGAAAAGTGGCAGAAGAATCGCTGAAACGGCTTCGGATTGAGACCATCGATCTTTTTTACCAGCACAGGGTCGACCCAAACGTGCCGATCGAAGATGTGGCAGGTACAGTGAAAGACTTGATTCAGGAGGGAAAAGTTAAATATTTCGGACTGTCGGAAGCCGGAATCGGGATTATTCGCCGTGCACACGCAGTTCAACCTGTAACTGCTTTGCAAAGCGAATACTCTTTGTGGTGGAGAGAACCTGAGGATGAGATCATCCCAACTTTAGAAGAACTAGGAATCGGATTCGTACCATATAGTCCGCTTGGCAAGGGTTTCCTGACAGGCAAAATGGACCAAAACACGACATTTGATAGCAAGGATTTCCGCAGCACAGTGCCTCGCTTATCTCCCGAAAATATGAAAGCTAATATGGCATTTATCGATCTGGTGGCTGCATTTGCAAAGCGTAAAAATGCCACTCCGGCACAAATTGCCCTTGCATGGGTGCTTGCTCAAAAGCCTTGGTTTGTCCCGATTCCGGGCACAACAAAGCTCCATCGCTTACACGAGAATCTTGGAGCAGCAGCCATTGAATTCACTACAGACGAACTTCAGGAAATGAATGCCGCCTCGTCAAAAATTTCAGTTCAGGGTGAGAGATATTCCGCAGGCAGTGCGAAATTGATTAACAGATAATTAACTGCCAAATTCTAATTAAATTCAAAAGTTCTTGAATGACTTATAATCTACAACCGATAAAACAAAAAATCATAAATTATGGAATCGAACAGACGCAATTTTTTAAAGCATTCTTTTGCCTCGGCGTCAGGATTGGCTGCGGCAACAATGTTCCCTGGTGATCTATTTGGGCAAGGTCTTCATAGCACGAACCGTCCTGAAGAGATCATTATTCAACAGGAGAAACGTTCGGGGCCCAAAGAAAGCATCCGGTTTTCCGTTATCGGAATCAACCACAGCCACATCTATGGCATGGTTGATTCGCTGATTGATGGAGGAGGACAATTGGTTGGAATTTATTGCAAAGAGCCCAATTTGCTGGCCGATTTCACCAAACGCTATCCAAAAGTAAAAGTGGCAACCAGCGAAACAGAAATACTTGAGGACAACTCCATTCAATTGGTTGCCAGTTCAGCCATCCCAATCGAACGGGCACCCATTGGCATACGCGTCATGGAGTCGGGAAAAGACTTTATGACCGACAAACCCGGCATTCTGACTTTGGCTCAGTTGAAGGAAGTGAAAAAAGTACAGAAAAAGACAAACAGAATCTACTCAATCGTATACAGTGAACGGTTAGGAAATCCGGCATCAGTGAAAGCAGGTGAGCTAATTTTGTCGGGAGCCATAGGGAAAGTAATTCAAACAATTGGAATGGGGCCGCATCAAATGAGACCAAAGAGTCGTCCTGACTGGTTTTTTGATCCTGAGAAAGCCGGTGGAATCTTATGCGACATAGGCTCGCATCAATGTGATCAGTTTCTTTTCTACACAAACTCCAGGGAAGCCGAGGTTAGTTTTTCCCAAATAGGAAACTTTGGCAATCCTCAATATCCTAAATATTGTGATTTTGGCGACATGAGTGTTCGCAGTCCACACGCAACAGGCTATATCCGTATCGATTGGTTCACACCCAATGGTCTTGGAACCTGGGGTGATGGAAGAACCTTTATTTTAGGGACTGAAGGTTACATTGAAATGCGAAAGTATATTGATATTGCCGGTCGTAAAGGGGGTAACCATTTGTTTTTGGTCAACCAAAAAGAAACTAAGTATTACGATTGTACACAAGTGTATATGCCATATGGCGAGCAACTTGTAAGCGATGTAGTTAACCGTACACAAACAGCCATGTCGCAGGATCACTGTTTCCTTGCCACAGAACTGGCTTTGAACGCTCAAAAAATAGCCTACAGACTGAATGTTTGATATCATTTACAAACAAATTCCCATCACTAGTAATTCCTGAGATACTTCCAAATGGGTGAACCACTGGAGTAGGAGAGCTATTTCCTAGTTTTTAAATGCTTCAAAAGTTTTCAGAGCCAGCCTTTTCTTGACTAGCATGCTAAAAATGATGGCTGTCCAAAAGGAAAACAGGGAATAAACCAGTGAAGGCTTAACCATATCCTGATTTTGGAGTAGCGTCCCTGCAACAAGAAAGGCCAGCGTCGTATTGTGCACGGACGATTCAATGGCAATGGTAAATGAGTCTTTATTGCTTAATCCATTTTTGAAAACGATGTAATAGCCCCATATGAAGCTGATAACATTGATTAGCAATCCATAGGGGAAAATTTGCCAGAATTCCGCAGAGCTGATGCCTGTACCCCCATGTTCTTCACTGGCGAGCAATTTAATAAAGAATACAGCCGCCAATGCCGCTAAGAGTATGTAGTTCATTGGCTTTTTTACTTTATCGGCAAATGCCGGATACTTACCCCTTATCAATGCACCCACCAAGGCGGGGATGAGCGTAACGAGAAAGATTTGTAAAAGTGTTTCCCCAAATGGAAGTTGTATACTGGTTTGGTTGCCATAGAAGAACATCAACGCAAGATTGACAGTAATGGGAATTGTAAATAGCGTCAAAATGCTGTTGATGGTTGTAAAAGTGACCGAAAGTGCCACATTCCCATTAAAAAAATAAGTTAGAAAACCTGACGTGGAAGCTCCCGGACAGGCAATCAGTAAAATAAATCCAACTTTAACAGGAAGTGGAAGATCGGAGAAATAAGTAATTATGAAGGTGATTATCGGTAAAGCAATAATTTGAGAAGTCAATCCTATAAACAAGGATTTAGGTGCCTTTAAAACATCTTTAAAGTTTTGTATGGTTAAGGTCAACCCAATTCCCAGCATGATAAAAGCCAGAACAACACTTATCAAAATATCGATGTAAGAATATGCGAACATTCAGGAATGAGTTTAGCTACGTTGACTTTCCTACAAATTTGCTCTTTTTTTTGGTGCAGAACAAATAAAAAATCTTGGCATTGGCAAGGAGTTAACGGTTACTTATAACCTTCATGGCTACATGATAGAATTTCTTAATTTTCTGACATGCCTATTGGATATTCAATTTTGTTTTTTAACTTTGCAATTCAAAGTACTTTTAAATGAAATGCCCAGAATAAAATTTTCATACCAACCGAAATTGAATCTGTAGGTATTCCATGCAGATTTTTAAAATCAAATCATTAACGCATGAAAGCAAATTTTACAAATCCCAATGAAGATCTTCAGGCCATTCGTGAAATCATGGAGCGGTCATCAAAATTTTTGTCATTAAGCGGATTATCAGGCATTTTTGCAGGAGGATGTGCATTGATTGGAGCTGCAATTGCCTGGTTTTTTATGCTGGAGTCAGGACGAATTTCACTCGTTGATTACCTGAGGAGTCCGGATAAATTATCAAATTCAGAGATGGGATTTTATCTTTCACTGGATTTATTGCTGGTTCTTGCGTTCGCTGTTTTGGGAGCAATCCTCTTTTCACAGAGGAAAGCCAGAAGAGCCGGTCAGCAGTTTTGGACTAAAACAACACAACTTGTAGTCGTCCACCTAATGATTCCCTTGATTTGCGGAGGAATTTTCGCACTGATTCTGTTGTTTCAGCACAATTTGATGCTTGTGGCTTCTGTCATGCTCATCTTTTACGGGTTGTCGCTTGTTAATGCAGGGAAATTTACTTTCAGTGAGATTCACTACCTGGGATTGACTGAAATAGTATTGGGAATTCTGGCTGGTCTCTTTGTTGAGCTCGGCTTGCTTTTTTGGACTGTGGGTTTTGGCTTCATGCATATCGTTTACGGTACAGTGATGTATTACCGGCATGAAAGGTAGGGACCTGTCATGTGGCATTTAGTGTATGCCTAATTGGACAAACCAGTAACCAGTAACCTGGATGCTGTAAGACGAATGTAAATGAAATTGAAAATTATAAATAAATTCTGGTGAAGAATCCAATTTCAAACCTTCAAAAAGTTTTTGAGAGCCGCATCAGGCTTGGAATCATGTCTGCCCTCATGGTAAATGACATGATTGATTTCAATGCCCTGAAAGAGTTACTCGGATTGACAGACGGGAATCTGGCCAGCCATCTGAAAGCGTTGGAGCAGAAGGAAATAGTCGCTGTTTCGAAGCAATTTATTGGCAGAAAGCCAAGTACAACTTACAAGGCTACCGAGCAAGGTAGGGATTTGTTTCGCCTACATTTGGCGGCACTTGAAAAACTAATAAACAATCAATAATTATTTTAATTTCACACTTTGTATGTCAAAGTACTTTTAAATTTTTGCAATATGGAAACAAAAGGTATTCAACAGTTTATGAACAGTTTCAGTGTTAAGATGATTATTGTATCTGGATTAGCCATTATGCTACTTATTCCTTCGTTTTTAATAATGGAAATTATTAACGAGCGAATTCTCCTAAGCCAAAAAGTGAAGAATGAACTTTATGCTCAATGGGGTGCAAAACAGGTGGTTGCAGGTCCTGTATTGAATGTTCCTTTTACGGTGCCAGAGACGGGGGAGAATAGCCAGGTTATCAGAGAACGGCATGGTGTTGCGCATTTCCTACCTGACACTTTAAAGACGGATGGGGTTTTGTATCCGGAAACGAGGAAGCGCGGGATATACGAAGTAGTTGTTTACGAAGGTAAGCTCAAATTGAGAGGCACATTTGCGCAACCTGATGTTTCGCTGTTGGATCTCCAAAATGCTGATTTCAATTGGAGTGCAGCTTATTTTACCATAGGAGTATCAGATATGCGGGGTATTAAAAATTTGCCGGAATTGGTTATTAATGGTCAGAAATGTATAGTTGAACCGGGTGTTGCCGATACCGATCTTTTCCAGTCGGGAATAACCATAAAGGCCAATTCCGTTGACCTGAAAAAGCCAATGAATTTTGAATTGGATCTGGTTTTGAACGGATCGGAAGATCTTTCGGTAGAAGCTCTTGGAAAAACATCAGAAGTGGCGATCAAGTCTGACTGGGCTCAGCCGAGTTTTACAGGAGGATTTCTTCCGGCAAATCGCCAGATCACAGATAAAGGATTTACGGCCGACTGGAAAGTGACCCATCTGAACCGCAATTTTCCGCAACAATGGACAGATCGGAAATATAATACGCATGATGCTAAATTTGGTGTAGAACTGCTCATACCGATTGATCATTACCAGAAATCGATGCGTTCGGTAAAATATGCCATCTTGTTTATCGCATTGAATTTTATCATCTTCCTTTTTATTGAAATTAGA
>CAIRSO010000803.1 GCA_903881215.1 uncultured Bacteroidia bacterium | reverse complement strand
TAACTGCTTTTTCCCAGGATGCAACCTCCTGAATTTCATCGAGTAGAATATAGTAGCGTTGAGAATTAACTATTTTAGGTTTTATGAAATTATACAACTTTGCTGAAGTATCAATTTCTGCATTCTCAAAACTCTCAAAATTGATATAGATGATATTGCTCTCCCCAACACCTCTTTTTATCAACACCTTACGAACCATCATTAAGAGGACAGATTTACCGCTCCTTCGAAGTCCACTTAAAATCTTAATGAATGGTTTGTCGATGTATTCTGAAAGCTGATTAAGGTAAATGTCTCTTGGTATCATTTGAGCTAAAATATGGTTATAACCTCAAAGATATATAATAAAAACCATATAATTATGGTTATAACCCTATAAAAAATGTTGCGTTGAAATATTGCCTTTCGATTGATACTTTCTTTTATCCATTTCCGATTTTCCTACTTCCGGCTACAACATTTCTAGCAACTGCTCCAAATGATTAATAATTGTTGTGGTTGTCTTTGGAAAATTTGCACTGCGGAGATCTTCTGTTAATGGCAGCTTATCCGGGTTAGGACAATAATAAACCTGATCCATCCCGAAAAGTTGCCCACCAACAATGTCCGCATCCCATGAATCACCTATCATCAGACTTTTCTTCTTCGGCGCATTCATCGATTTAACAGCATGCTCGAAAATTTTACTGTGCGGCTTTTGTGCACCTACCTCCTCCGAGATGAACACTTTATCGAAATATTTGGTTAACCCGGTCTGAAAGAGCTTCTCCACTTGAACCTCTTTAAAGCCGTTGGTAATAATAGCCATTTTGTATTTGTGATGGAGATAATCCAGTACTTTAATAGCTCCCGGCACCAATCTTAATTGCTTGGGCATTTCTGTCAGATATACCTCATTCAAAATATCCCCAATCCCCGGAATCGGTGTATGATTCAACTCCAGGGATTCTTCAAACCTAAGTCCCCTTAAAACATTCTTGGTGATCTTATTGTCCCGGTATAGATCCCATAGCCGCTCATTAACTTCATGATATATAGGAAAATAGCTCTCAAAGGATCCGATCTTATCCAACAAGTCCAATTTTTTCAATGCCAAATACAAAGCATCATAAGAGTTTGCATTGAAATCCCACAGGGTGTTGTCAAGATCGAAGAAAAGATGGGTGTATCTCATGAAATGTTTGAAGGGTTTAAAATGTTTGAAGAGTTTGAGATTGCTTCACACTTCATCCTCATCGTCCTCCTTATCTGTTCTCTTTTCACTAGGTTTCCCTTCCACAACAATCACAATCTCTCCTTTTATGGTTTTGGATTTGAAATGCTCCAGAACCTCAGTGACCGAACCCCGAAAATTCTCTTCGAACAACTTGGTCAGTTCCCGGGAAACAGAAACCTTTCTATCAGTGCCAAAATATTCTGCAAACTGCTCCAGTGCTTTCACCAGACGATAAGGAGATTCATAAAAAATCATGGTTCTGGTTTCATCGGCCAGTTCCTTCAATTTCTTCTGACGTCCCTTTTTGGGTGGCAAAAAGCCTTCAAAAGAAAAGCGGTCACTTGGAAATCCTGAGTTAACCAATGCCGGAACAAAAGCTGTGGCCCCTGGCAAACATTCTACATCAACTCCTTTATCGAGGCAAGTTCTTACCAGCAAGAATCCGGGATCAGAAATTGAAGGGGTACCAGCGTCTGAGATCAAAGCAATAGAATCTCCTGCAAGAATCTGATCTGCAATTCGTTCAACAGTTTTGTGCTCGTTGAACTTGTGATGAGAGACAAGTCTGGTGGGAATTTCGTAGTGCCGTAACAAATGTGATGACGTTCTGGTGTCCTCTGCTAAAATCAAATCAACTTCTTTTAAAATACGCACCGCCCTGAGCGTAATGTCTTCAAGGTTGCCGATTGGGGTGGGAACGATGTATAGCTTACTCATTAGTTGTGAGTTGAGAGTTGAGAACTGAGAGTTTGGAGTACTTAGAGTTTGGAGTACTTAGAGTTTGGAGTTGATTCTCTGGGATCTTGATTGGAGCGTTCTTCACTTTATCCTTTTGACTTTATCCTTTATCCTTCTGTCTTGATCCTTTAGCCTTTAGGTTCGGAGAACCTCCTCTTCACCAGTTGTACAAACTTCTCGGAGGCTTCACTCTTTGTCCACCGAAAATTAGCCTTCAGGTATTCAACAGCTTCCTGAATATTGGCAAGTCGATCGAGAGCTGCCACCGTCTCATCCAACCTGGATTTGTCATTGTTAAAAAGTTCACGCTGAAAAAGATAGCGGTCATTCAGATTGAGACCCTCCTTCAGACTTTTAAGTGGAGCTCGTTTGAAGATAGAAAATTCCTCCTTTTTCTCTTCAATATTCAACAAGGAAGGCTCCTCTATTTCAGTCTTGAAAAAACTTCTATTAGTCTGCAAAGATCCCGGCTGTTCTTCAGGCACTTCAATCTTATCAGCGATTTCAGATTCAACAAGTTCTGAATTGGGAATTTCAGGCATAATAGGTTCTGAGTTAGGGATTTCAGTCACAGCAGGTTCTGAGTTAGGGACTTCAGTCACAGCAGGAGCAGCATCCGGAATCTGATATTCAGCCGGCGCAAGGATAATTTCAAATACCGGTTTCTCTTCCTTCGCAGGTTCCATTACTTCTTTCTCAACGTCGTATTCGGGAATATGAATTGAAACCGTAGTTTCTACCTCAGGATTAGCCGGGATTTCAATTTCCATAGCACTTTCTTCCCGATAAGAGGTCGATGAGACCTGGGTTAAAAGCATTTCAAACTCCTTTGCAACAATTTTGGATCTGGCAATGGCGAGTTCAACCTCCTCTTTCGTTAAATGATCATCATCAATCATTCCGGTCGCCAGTTGGTTGAGCAGTTCAAGTTCTTCCCTGATTACCCGGAGCCATATTTTTTTATCCATCAGATAATATTTTACACGTTTGATTTGTAATTGGTAAAAATACAAATTTAACCACACCATTCTAACTCAAAACAACATGAGAGTACCAGAAAAAAACTATTTTTGAAGTATGTTTATTGAAAGCAATTTAAACAATGGCCGCAAACGTGGCTGGATTGAAGTCATCGTTGGTTCCATGTTTTCCGGGAAAACTGAGGAGCTGATTCGTCGCTTGCGCAGGGCCGAAATTGCCAGGCAGCGGGTCGAAATATTCAAACCTACTACTGATACCAGATACTCCTTGTCAGAAGTTGTTTCACACAATGAAAACTCCATCCGGTCGACCGCCATCGACAATTCCTCGACTATTTTGCTACTCTCAGGCAATATTGATGTAATCGGAATTGATGAGGCGCAATTTTTCGATGAAAATCTCGTTGAAGTTTGCAACAAACTGGCCGACATGGGTATCAGGGTAATTGTTGCGGGTCTCGACATGGACTTCAGGGGTGTGCCTTTTGGTCCGATGCCAGGCTTGATGGCATGCGCTGAATTTGTTACCAAGGTCCATGCTGTTTGTATGCGCTGCGGGCATATTGCTCACTTCAGTCACCGGTTTTCAGATGCCGAAAAATTAGTACTTCTTGGCGAAAAGGATAGCTACGAACCTCTTTGCAGGGAATGCTTCCAGACCATCAACAAAAAATCGTGATGGGATATACTTTGTCTGAAGTCGCTGTCATCCTGCATGGTCAGTTATTTAACTTCGGAACCACGACAAATCAAACCGTTCGCTATTTGGCTTTCGATAGCAGAACCATACTTTCCGGACAGGGAACCCTCTTTTTTGCTTTAAGAAACGAAAGGAATGATGGACACCATTATATTGTTGATGCAATCAACAAGGAAGTCACCTCATTTGTCGTATCTGAACTCCCTGAGCCGGCTGACTACCTTCATCATGTAACCTTCATCCTGGTAGGCGACACCTTGGCTGCGCTGCAAAACCTTGCTGCTTACCACCGTAAACGCTTCAACTATCCGGTAGTTGCCATCTCAGGAAGTAATGGCAAAACAGTTGTAAAGGAATGGCTTTCAGAAATCATCGGGGATAAATCAAAAGTGGTCAGAAGTCCCCGCAGTTACAATTCCCAAATCGGGAATCCGCTCTCTGTCTGGCTGATGGATGATAGCTTTGATCTTGCCCTCTTCGAAGCCGGAATATCCAAACCAGGTGAGATGGAAAGGCTCGAGCGGATCCTTCATCCTGACCATGGTATTTTTACCCATTTGGGGAATGCACATCTTGAAAATTTTTCTTCTCAGGAGGAGTTGGTCAGGGAAAAAGTAAAACTTTTTGTCCATTGCAAATTAATTGTCTATTGCAAAGATTTCGAGCCGGTTCATAGGAACCTATTGCAATTAACATACTCAGGTAAGCCCACCTTTTTTTGTTGGTCTATTGAGAAAGATTCAGATTTACAAATACTTTCAAAAGAATGTTCTACTCAGTCGACCGTCATCAGAGCACTTCACCTTAGAGAAGTCATCTCCATTGAAATACCTTTCACTGACGGGGCACACATTGAAAATGCCATTCATTGCTGGGCATATATGTTGGCTTCAGGAATGAAACAAGGAAGTTTTGAACATCTTTTTCTGCATCTGCCGACCGTCTCCATGCGACTCGAAATGAAGAAAGGGATCAACGGATGTGCTATTATCGATGACAG
>CAIRSO010000802.1 GCA_903881215.1 uncultured Bacteroidia bacterium | reverse complement strand
TCCCTGTCAACGACAAGGATACAGGTACAAATCTTGCATCGACAGTTCGTTCCATTATGGACAGTATCCGGCCGGATCGATCTTTCACAGCTACAGCAGGAGTAATTGCGGAAGCTGCACTGGTAGGTGCAAGAGGGAATTCAGGGGTAATATTCGCACAATTCTTTCATGGTCTCAGCCTTGAAACCAATAATAGACATGTTTTAGATTTTTCAGAATTTGCAGAGATCATTAAAAAATCAGTTAGACACATGTATCAGGCAGTCTCAAATCCTGTTGAAGGAACTATGCTTACTGTGATGAGCGACTGGGCAGATTATCTTTACAGCAGGAAAGAGGTGGTGGTTGATTTTGACCAAGCTTTTCTGGAATCATTGGAAATTCTAAAAAAATCACTTTCTGAAACTACAGAGAAGTTACTGATTCTGAAGAAAATGAATCTGGTGGATGCCGGAGCCAAAGGGTTTGTGGTATTTATTGAAGGAATAATCGAACTGATCCGCTCTAAAAATCTCAGACATTTATTGAAAGAGGTCCCTCAGATCGTTTCATTGGTGCATTCTGAGGAGGTAACGGACGAAGTTATTGAATTCCGTTATTGTACTGAAGCACTGATTAGAAATTTAACTATAAATCAGGGATCTCTCCAGAATCTGCTTCAGAAATACGGAAATTCTGTTGTAGTTGCCGGAGCCGAGAAAACAACAAGGATTCACGTACATACAAATTCACCAGCTAAACTTTTTCAAGAACTCAAAGACTTTGGTACGATCACTTCACAAAAGGTAGATGATATGGTTCGTCAAAACGAGGTGTCAAAAAACCGAAAATGGAACATCGCTTTGGTCACTGATTCTACATGCGATTTATCCCAGGAGCTGATCGACCATTACCAGATACATATGCTCCCGCTTAATTTGAATTTTGGCGAAAATCATTACTTGGACAAAGTAACCATTACACCGGATGAGTTTTATGATCTTTTGGATAGCAATCCGGAATTTCCCCATACGTCATTAATTAATGAACGGACCTTTACGAACCTTTATTCTCAATTGGCAACACATTACGATGCAATCATTGCCATTCATCTTTCAGGGCATTTTAGTGGAACCCTACTCAATAGTCAGAAAGCAGCTGTTCGAATTGCGCAGGAGTTTAATAAGGAAGTCCATGTATTTGACTCAAAAAGTTTATCTGGAGCACTTGGATTACTGGTTTTACGTACGGCACAAGCCATTGAAAGCGGGGAGTCACTAAATGATATTCTAGTGAAGATGGATGACTGGATTAGTAAAACCCGGATTTATGTGAGCGTGAAGACAATGAAATATATGGTAAAGGGAGGCAGGGTTTCTAAGCCTAAGGGGTTTATTACCAGTTTACTCAATATAAAACCTATTGTTTCAATGGACCATCATGGAAAGGCAATACTCCTGGGTAAAACATTCAGTCAGCCATCCAATGTAAATCTGGTCATGAAAAAAATTGAATCACTTTTAGACCAGACAAAAATTTGGAATTATGTGGTTTTACATGCACACAATCAGACGGGAGCCACGGAATATTCTTTACGAATGCAAAAACTTACCGGGGTTGATCCGGTGGCAACAGTTGATATCTCACCCGCCATTGGTATGAATGCAGGAGTGGGAGCCACATCCGTTGCAATCATGTTAACTTGAAAGAAAGCATATGGATTATATTCATCTATATTTTTTAAATCTTGCCACAGTGGTTGGTTTTATGACAATCTTGTGGTTCATAAGTATATACCTTAAGAATGTTAGCATTGTTGATCTATTTTGGGGGGCAGGATTTGTCCTCTCAGCTTTGGTCTATTATTTAGGATCTGAAGGTGTCGGAACAAGAAATTTGCTCCTCCTAATTTTGGTTGCTGCTTGGGGACTGAGGCTTTCAATATATCTCGCATGGCGGAATATTGGAAAAGGTGAAGATTTCCGATACCGTGAATTTCGTCGCCAATATGGTGAGCATCGGTATTGGTGGATCAGTTATTTTCAGACCTTTTTATTGCAGGGAGTTTTGATGTGGCTGATCTCAGCTCCTTTGCTTGGCGCTCAATTTAACTCTGTTCATCAACAGTTATCCTTTCTGGATTTGGTAGGAATTATAGTCTGGGCCATAGGGTTTACTTTTGAAGCAGGTGGTGACTGGCAGTTAGCTAGGTTTCGATCTAATCCATTAAACAAAGGCAAAGTTTTGGATCAGGGATTCTGGCGATATACCCGACATCCTAATTATTTTGGAGATGCGGCTGTTTGGTGGGGCTTTGCTATATTCTCCATTTCCTCCGGCAATATCCTGCCAGTTCTGGGGTCCATTCTCATGACTGCTTTGATCATTAAAGTATCAGGCATTTCATTGCTGGAGAAGTCATTAAAATCGAATAAACCTGAATATATCGACTATATCAGAAAAACTTCTGCATTTATACCATGGTTTCCTAAGAAATAAATGAATATGGATT
>CAIRSO010000801.1 GCA_903881215.1 uncultured Bacteroidia bacterium | reverse complement strand
TCCGATTTTTTGTTCAATGTTTTTAGGATAAATCACTGTTACAAAATAAAAATTGTGTTGTTTGGCTTGCAAATTTACAGAATTAGAGGCTGTTTAAAAATTAAAAACAAAAAATATTATGCCTCTATTCTTGATACTTTTCTATCGTCACATCGAGGCAGAAATTTTAGAAAAAAATGACGTTTCTCAAACTTGAGAAATTTAACCTTTTGAAATATGTGATTGGTAGTAATCTGCTCTTTCAAAGACTGAATTGTCAATTCCACAGCAGTCATGCAGAGCCATTCGCCCTTGCGGATGTGTCGAAGCATACTGCAAATGCTTTATTACGCAATTCAGCAATCATGCCGAAACTGAAATAAAAAGAAATAATCAATAAAAATACTTTTTATAACATCTAAGGTTTCGTGTGGCTGGAAGCCCAACATGAAACCAAGTTGGCAGGCAATCCCGCAAGCAGCAAGGTTTACACAAGCAAAAAACAATATGGGGTTTTAATTATTTTGGAGCATTCCGTTGCGGAATGATGCGAATATTATTTTTAAAATAATCAGTCACAGTATTGAAAAGTTTGAACAAGCATCGCATGTATTGCCTGTCATTAATGCTTTTCACTGCGGTATACTCAATACAATTCCATGTCCTCTGCAGAACGTTTTTTTATGAAGCATAAATTTTATTTACTGATTTTGTAATAAATGTAACAGGCGGCGGCCTTCCCGGTAAGAGTGTTTCGATGGTATGCATAACCCCTTTGCCGCATCTGGGGCAGAGATCAGGATTGTAATTTAAGTGTTCTTTGCATATTTGTTTCCAGTTCTTCTTTTCTTTATTCACCGGAACAATGATACCAAAGGTACTTTGCAGTTCACGCAGGAGTTTTCGTTTTGTTGATGAGAGCAAACCATAATGACGAATGCGCACAAAGGCTTTCGGCAGTATGTGCTGACAAAACCTGCGCAAGAACTCTGTTCCATGCAGTGTCATTACTTTTTCTTTATTGTCGCGATAATCGCGCCAGCGGAACGTAACGCCATTCTCATCAATATTCAACAACCTGTGATTGCTAATGGCTACCTTGTGCGTATAACGGCCAAGATATTCAACTACCTGTTCTGCTCCTGCAAATGGTTCTTTAGCATACACCACCCAATTATTTTTATAGAGCTCACTGATAAATTGTTTTTCCAACGGAAACTGTTTTTGTAATGCAGAAATAAATTTCCCGCGAAACACAACTGACAGATTTTTTACATTGAACAAAAAAACTTTTCCATTTTTAGACACCCTTACCTGCTTCCATTGATTTTTATAATCAATACCACCACCTGGAACAACGCAATGCACATGCGGATGCAAACTCAGGTTCTGTCCCCATGTATGCAGTATAGCAAGCATGCCGGTTTCTGCATGAAGTTTTGTATAAGAAAACTGTGCAATGGTTTCCCATGCTAACTGAAACAACAGATTATACATCAATGCCGGTTTATGCATAAACAAGCTGTTTAGCTTATCGGGCACAGTGAATACAACATGAAAATATGGTACAGGTAGCAAATCCTGTTTCCTGTTTTCTATCCATGCTTCACGTTGTGTGTTCTGGCACTTCGGGCAATGACGGTTACGACAGGAGTTATAACTAATGCGAACATGTCCGCAACTATCGCACTTATCACGATGACCGCCCATTTCAGAAGTACGGCAGTTTTCCAAAGCACGCAATGTCCGTTGCAGGTAAGGATTTGGGTTGTATTGATTGATGAAGCTTTTGCCGGACTGCCTGATAATATCTGCTACTTCATACTTTGGCTTCACCGTACAACGTATCAAAGGGACTGAACGCTTTTCTTTTCTCAGGTCTTGCTATGTGCAAATAAACCATTGTTGATTCTATGCAATCGTGGCCCATCAATTCTTTTATGGTAACAATATCAAGCCCGTCTTCAAGCAGGTGCGTTGCATAGCTGTGACGAAGCGTATGAACACACACAGGCTTTAATATACCTGCTTTCTTTACGGATTCACGCATGATCCATCTAAGACCACTTTGACTGTACGGCGTTTCTCTTTCATTTCCATTGAAAAGATATTCCTTCGGTTTATAGAGATTGTAATATTTTCGCAAGCCTGCAAGTAAATTCTTCGACAATGGAACATAGCGGTCTTTGCAGCCTTTGGCCCGCCGGATATGTATCATCATTCTTTCCGAATCAACATCTGAAATTTTTAAACGACTCAGTTCGCCTGATCTTAATCCTGCCGAATATATCATACACAAAATAATTCGGTGTTTTAAAATATCAGGAGCTGCAAACAATCGCTTACACTCTTGCTTGCTCAGCACTTCTGGTAGTTTGTCTTCTCTTGGAAGAACGGGCAATGATATGGCTCGTTTGGGAAAACCCATAAACCTAAAATAATATCTCAGGCCATAAATAGTATGCTTAAAAGCACTGCGCGACGGGGTTTTTGCACTTTTTGCTAAGCCAGCAAGATACTCGTTGATTTGATCATCACTCACTTCAGATGGCAATGCGTTGAAGTGAAAGCACAAGTGCGCTAATTTACGACCATAATTGATAAACGTACTCCTGCTTTGACTGGATAGTATAACCTTTTGCTCCAGTTTTGCGTAAACATCCGAAAAGCCCGCAATTTCCCTGCAGGCTATTTCTACTAAAGTTTCTTTCTTTTTCATAAGGATTCTGTTTGAGTTTCAGAATCCTTTTACGATATTTGTTCCCAGCTATCCCGCTTTTGCGGGATTTAGTGCAACATAGGTCCGTTTTTAACCACTACACTTCCTGAACTTCCCGCATTGAATGTATATGTTCCTAAAGAAATCCATACAAAAGAAGCAGTTGCCGCATATTGATTGATTGAAATATTGGTTGACCCTCCTGCATGATTGATAGTATAAGGAACATCTGCTGCACG
>CAIRSO010000800.1 GCA_903881215.1 uncultured Bacteroidia bacterium | reverse complement strand
TCAAAGAAAACGAAGAACTCGTGAATGATGTACAGAAAACCCTTGATGGTTTTCGCAAAGATCATATGGAAATGGCTTCCGTCCTAAATGCCAACGCAATGAATCTCAGAAAAGAACTTGCGACAGGCGAAAAGAATCGGATGAAAAACTACAATGGATTGATGAGCGACATTCATCAAAACATAGCATTGATACAAAAGGAAGTAATGGATATACAAACTTCCACATTCAATATGATCAATAATTTTGCATCTGACCGTACTCAAATGGCTGCAGAACTGAATAAGTTTTTTGCTGAAGGCAGAGCCGACAGGATGGAAGATGAGAAAACACGATTGATGGAATTTGATGCAATGATGAAAACCATCAACGATGATATCAAATCTATCAATGCTGAAGTCGCAGCAATCTTCAAAAACACAAACGACATGCTTGTAAATTTCGAAAATGAGCATGCTGAAATGTCGGCCGAATTGAGAGCAGAATTAGGCAAGAATTTAGCCGAAAGGGTTCAATATACTAAATCTCTGTTGCATGGATTTCAGAAAAGACTTGCCGAAATAAGCAAGGAAAATCAAAAGATGGCACAAAAACTTCGCAAAGATCTTGATAGCGGTGAAGCAACCAGGCTTGAAGAATACAGAGGCTTATTGAAGAACATCCATACTTCGATTAAAGGAATTCAAAAAGAGGTAAAAGAGATCAAAAAAACAAGTAATGCAATGGTTGGGGGTTATGCCAGCGAAAGAACACAAGGTGCTGCAGAATGGAACAAAATGCAGGAGGCTATTGCCCAGCTTAGAAAATCAGGAAATGTTAAGCCTGCGAAAACTGCGGCTGTTAAACCCGAAAAAAAAAAGGATATAGTCATTGAGATGCCGGTAGAGGCAGCCAAAGTGATAGAGGTAAAAGAGGAACAGAAGACCATTGAAATGCCATTCCCGACTCCTTTCGAAGCAGCAAGCGAAACTCCGGCTGAAAGCGTTGCAAAAGTCAGTCCTAAGATTACAGTTCCAATGACCCTCGAAGAGAAAGTACTTGACTACATCAACAAACATCCAATGGGAGTGAAAGTTTCTGAAATGGAAGCACCACTTGGAGAAACAAGAATGAAGATTGGCTTCATCGCAAAAACGTTGCTGGAAGAAGGAAAAGTTCAGAAAATGGACAATTTATACTTCCCTTCAAAATAAGGTTAAATTACAAAATGAGTCGAAATGATTTCTCCCTTACATCGGCAGCGTAATCATTTCGACTCTAATTTTCAAAACCATTAGCTCAAATCGCACCATGTCAAAAAAAATAAAATGTACATTTTGCGCTGGCAAGGGAAAGGATCCGTATAACTTGCTTTCTCCAATATCTGAATGTTTGGTTTGCAATGGTAGCGGAATGATTGAAGTGGAAGAACCTCTGAAAAAGTGTGCGTTTTGCGCAGGATCAGGTAGAAATCCGCTTGGAGCAAGAGTTTCATGCATTGTATGCAGTGGGAAAGGATATGTCAACTGTGGTGATTTACTGCAATGCATCCAATGCAAAGGCACGGGTAAATCAAACGATGGATTACCTTGCAGTATGTGCAGGGGAAAGGGTTGTAAATGAAATAGACATGATTTGAAAATCACCTGCAGAAATGATTATAACCTCGTGGCTATTCCATGTGGCAATTAAAAGACAAATTATAAACACATGAAAAATATCTCTGCCGGCATTAGAAATAGCCTAATGAAAAGGCAGGAAGCAATGAACATATTTCTGGCCAAAAGAGAGGCTTTTCTCAAAGTAAAGGCGCAGATAACCCTGGATATTGAAGAGGCCAGGGAAATTTGGATCAAAACACTTGAACTGCTGCCTAACAAAGAATTTAACAACACTCATCCCAAAGAGCAGTCCAAACAGCAAAATAATAACAGCAGACAAACATCAGGAATAAAGAGCTCCATCAAAACAATAATTTATAAAACCATAAGCCATCATGAGCAACAACAATGAAATGAATACGGTATTGGAATTGAAGCCAATGTCAAATTTTGTAGAAACAGAATACATAAAAGACATCACAAATAGGGGTCTTACCTATATTAAAGCAGGTTTTCCTGTTCATTTCAGAGGTCCTTCAGGTACTGGAAAAAC
>CAIRSO010000799.1 GCA_903881215.1 uncultured Bacteroidia bacterium | reverse complement strand
TGATCCTTTGAAAGCACATCCTCATTATTGGCTAGGATATGTTTCCATTGGGAAACAGACTCCTCTTTTCAAAACAAAAATTGGTTATTTTGTCAGCTTGATAATTTTTGTATTTTTAGCAATCGTTTTGGAGAAATGGTATTTCAAGCGAAAAAAAAGAGTTAGCCGATTAAAATGATTAACTACAGCAACGAAGAACTACTCAATGGGATATTACGTAACGACAACGTAATACTTCAGCATATATACAAAAACTTCTATTATAAGGTTAATCTTTACATTAAAAAGAACAGCGGGAATGATGATGATGCTAACGATGTCTTTCAGGAAGCCATTATAGTTGTATATCGGAAACTAAAAGCCAACGATTTGATTATCAGCTGTGCCTTTGAAACTTATCTTTACTCGGTGTGTAAATTTCTTTGGCTAAAACAACTTACCCGTTTGAAATCAGAAAAAGAGATGATGGTCGATTCTACTATTTTTGAGTCTGAATTCGATCATGATTTCTCCGAGTTGGTTGAAAAAAATGAGCGCTTTAAACTCTACCAAAAACATTTTCAATTACTTGGTAGTGACTGTCAAAAACTGCTGCAACTCTTTTTTGACAAAGTGCCCTTAAAGCAGATTGCACAAATCATGGGTTTCAGTGGAGAGAAATATGTAAAAAAGCGAAAATTTAAGTGTAAAGAGTACTTGGTTACCAGCATTAAGCAAGATGTTACTTTTAAAAGAGTAAGTCAGTAGTGTACGATGATTATTTTGCTTCTTCCGCATTTGCCTGATCGATATTTCCTTTCTTCAAAATGACTGTCTGCTTATGCGTCCCTCTGAATAGCTCGAAACTTCTGAAACTGCAAGGAAGAGCACCATTGAACAACTCTATTTTTTTGGAAGGCTTGAGACCAATGCTTTTAAATCCATCTTCGGAACTCGAAATCACCCAAGCCGTATAGCCAGCGTATTTTTGTTTCAAAACATCCCCAATTGATTTATATAGGCCGGCAATAGATCTGGTTTGCAATCTCTCCCCGTATGGAGGATTGGTTACAATGATTCCATTTTCAAATGGCGGACTTAACTCCAGAAAATCCTTCGAGTCGACCTCTATCATCTTGGCAAGTCCGGTATTCTTAATGTTGGCGCGCGCATTGGCACAACTCTGGGCAGAGATATCGGATCCAAAGATTCTAACAGACGTTTCCTTTTCATAATCCGCGTTGTAAATCGCAGAGAAAAGTTGCTCATCAAAATCCAGCCATTTCTCAAATCCAAAAGATTTGCGGTAAATCCCTGCAGGAATCCCCTTTGCTATCATGGCAGCTTCAATAAGAATTGTCCCTGACCCGCACATTGGATCCAAGAAATCAGAATCACCATTCCAACCAGACAACAATATCATTCCTGCCGCAAGCACCTCATTAATAGGGGCCTCTCCCTGAACTACCCTGTATCCTCGCTTGTGCAGTGATTCTCCTGAACTGTCCAGTGCAATTTCGCAGTAGTCGCCCATAAGATAAACATGAAAACGAATATCCGGATCTTCCTGATTTACAGAGGGTCGCTTACCAAATTTCTCTCTAAAAGCATCCGCTATCGCATCTTTAACTTTCAGGGAAGTATACATGGAGTTTACAAAAAGTTCGGATTGAACAGTACTATCTATAGAAAAGCTCATTCCCAGCGTTAAGTATTCAAACCATGGAATATTTTTTGCGTGGAAATATAGATCTTCCTTATTTGTTACTCTAAACTGAGCAATTGGTTTGAGTACTTTCAAGGCTGTGCGCAACAAGAAATTAGCCTTATACAACATAGATTTATCTCCAATAAAGGAGACAGCCCTTCTTTCAATACTGACCGATTCAGCACCTAGTGTGCGAAGTTCCAAGGCAAGTACTGGCTCAAGACCAGCAAATGTTTTTACAACCTGTTTAAATTTTTTCACTTCATGAAATCATTATATTGTTTTGCAGCTTATTGACTGAATTGAAAATGCCAGTTGATATCTTTAAAAAAAGATCATATTCCCCCACCAAAAATAAACTCAGCTGTCTTTGCCTTATTTTGAACGATGCGTGAATAGGGAGGCAGATCACTAGTGATCCAGATATTCCCTCCAATCACGGAATCGTGCCCGATGGTAATTCGGCCGAGAATGGATGCATTTGAATAAACGATCACATTGTCTTCAACAATTGGGTGGCGCGGAATTCCTTTTACCGGATTTCCGGATTCGTCCAACGAGAAACTTTTGGCACCAAGAGTTACTCCCTGATACAATTTTACGTTCTTACCAATAATCGTTGTAGATCCAATGACAATACCTGTTCCATGATCAATGGCAAAATAAGGTCCAATATTTGCCTCTGGATGAATATCAATACCTGTCTCGGAGTGTGCCATTTCTGTTATTATCCTAGGGATCAGAGGAATACCAAATTTATATAAAGTATGAGCAATCCGATAGCTTGAAATGGCCCGGATCGCTGGATAACAAAAGATCACTTCACTGATACTTGTGGCGGCAGGATCTCCAAGGTAAGCCGCTTCTACATCAGTGATTAATACTCGTCTCAGTTCAGGAAGTGCGGCTATAAAATCGGCTGCACAGCTTTCAGACTCTGCCTTCCTGCTTTCAAGATCGGAATTAAATTCCTTGTCGCACACGAAACAAAGTCCGGCTAACAGCTGTTCAGACAGCAAGTGGAATACTTCATCCACAAGCACGCCTATATGGTAATGAAAAGATGTAGGATGAAAATTAATCGACCCGAAATATCCGGGGAAAATAATTTGTCTCACCTTATCAACAAATATTTTTAATTTCTCGGTTGAAGGCATTGGTTCACCAGCACGTTGCGCATGCGCAACCTCTCCAACAGATGAGATATCTGTTAATTTGTGAACGGCATCACCGATCGATTCTCTAATTTTTATCTCTGTATGCTCTTTCATCTGTTAATAAATTGTCTTTTAATGGCCAGATAGAATACCCATCCGCCAACTGGCGGATTCGGTTGGGATTCCCCAATTTATGCCTTAATCTCTTTCGTACTAAACGAGAACCGCGGGAAAAAGTTTTATCCAATATGATGAGCCTTAATTAATTTCAAAGCATTTTGGACCCTAATCTCACCGCTTCCCATCACTATTTCATATGAAAATCCGTAATTCTCTATTTCATTACAATAACGTTCAAAAAGCTTCTGCCTCATCTCTCCTCCATTCTCCCTGACAGGATCTGCAATCCAAGGTAGGTCGGGGGCACAAATTAGAAAGAGATCAATATTGGTTGAAGCAATGTGACTTTCGATCCACTCAGGTATTCGTCCAAAGACCACATCAAACCATACCTTTGTAATGATCAACCAGGTATCCATGATAATAATCTCATTTGGATACAGAGCCATCATCTTCATCTCTTCATGCATCTGATATTTGGCAATGGTTTCGACGTCAGAAAAAGTATATGGCTTATTGAGGCCTTCAATATAACTTCTGGCATGTTCAGGAATCAAAATGGCATTTAACTCCTGCGCAAGTGCCTCAGATAATGTTGTTTTACCTGTTGACTCAGGTCCCGAAATTACAATTTTCCTCATACATGTTCTGCTTCCTGGTTTCCCCTGCTAAGTTCCTTTTTCCATTCAATATAGCCATAAATAGCTAAAACTGTGTACACCATGAAAAGCAAAGTCGTGGGATATAATTCTTTTACGATAAATAATCCGATTGAAATCGCATCCACAAAAACCCAAACCAACCAATGCTCAATTTTCTTTCTCGCCAGCATCCAGGTGGCTAAGATACTCAAAGAGGTTGTTATTGCATCCAAATAAGGCACTTGTGAATCCGTAAATCGTATCAAAACAAAGGCAATAGTGACAAACAGAAGCAAAAACAGGATCGACAATTTCAGCCATAATGCTGAATTTGTTCTGGTAACTTTTAATGAATTTCCTGATGCACTACCATGATACCAGCACCACCAGCCATAGATACTTATGGCAACATAATAAAACTGCAGCGTCATGTCTGCATATATTTTGGAGGAGAGGAAAACAAATATATAAAAGACAGCATTTAGCAAACCAACGGGCCAGGTCAGTGGATGTTGGCGGATCGAGAATCCCAGATACAAAAACCCGGATAACGTACCGCAGACTTCTACATAATGATCAATAATCCACAGGAAGACTGCCATTTTGAATACTTTTCACAAAATTGCGATTTCCGTTATTTGTTTAGGTAACGAGCATACGATGGTGGATCAGCGAGTAGTTCCATGGCCTTTTTGATCTCGGCATCATCCTCAATCATAATCCTGAAATAAGTACCTGGATCGTACAAGTCACGTGCAATCAATGCCTTAATTTGCCTAAAAATAAGATTTTGCATCAATTTTAAGCTCTCCTCATCCTTTTTTACGCCCGATTTCTCCCCTAAAATCATCAAATCATTCAGCATTGAAGTCGAAACAACAAAGCTGGTGCGGAATTTCAGAAAATCAGGGTACTTACGGAGTAATTCATTACGGTTCTTATCTATATAACTGACAACATAAGGAAAGAAAATATTCTTTCGAATAAGTGTATTGAAGTAGGTATAATGAACAGAAGTATCGAGAGGGACAAAAATATCGGGAACGATACCTCCTCCACTAAACACTTTTCGTTTTGTTACCAGTGTTTTGGTCATCAGAGAATCGGCATGAGAGATACTATCTTTGTTGAACAACTCTCCTCTCTCGAACCTTTTTAGGTAATCATTTCTGTAGTTCTCAATATTATCCTTGTAGGGTTTTTGGATGTTCCGACCTGCAGGAGTATAATAGTGTGCTGTAGTAAGCCGAATCATAGATCCATCATTCAGCGCAAATGGTTGTTGCACCAAACCCTTTCCAAATGACCTTCTGCCAATTAATACGCCACGATCCCAATCCTGAATTGCTCCGGATACGATCTCTGATGCCGATGCTGTTCCCTCATCAATCAGTACAACTAGGTTCCCTTTAAGAAAATCTCCATTTGTCACTGACATATAGTCTTTCCTCGGACTATGACTTCCTTCGGTATAGACAATCAATTTATTTGCTTCCAGAAATTGATTTGCCAAATCGTAAGCTGCACCAAGGTATCCTCCACCATTTCCTCTTAAATCGAGAACGAGATTTTTAATCTTTCCTTCCTTTTCAAGTTTCTTCATTGCTGAAGTATACTCTTCGATGGTAGTGGCAGAAAACCTGTTTAACTTCACAAAGGCAGTCTCCTTATTGAGTAAAAAGGCAGCATCCAAACTGTAAATTGGAATTTTATCCCTGATGATTGTAAAGTCCAAAGGAGTGGTTTCCCCTTTTCTGATAATTTTCAGATTTACCGTAGTTCCTTTGGCACCTCTTAAAAGACCAAAAACATCCTGTGTTTTGAGGTTGATGGAAGTAATATTTTTAGCGTCAACCTTAATGATACGATCCCCCGGCCTTAAACCTACCTTTTCGGAAGGTCCTCCCGGGATAGTAGTCATGACAATAAGAGTGTCCTGGATAATGCTAAAAGAGATTCCTATGCCTTCGAAATTTCCTTCCAAAGGTTGATTCATCTCTTCTACTTCACTTTTTGTGATATAGACTGAATGGGGATCCAGTCGCCCAAGCAAATCAACAATGGCATTTTCTGTCATCTTGTTTACATTTGCTGTATCAACATAGAAAGCATCAACCAATCTCAATACCCTACCAAATTTAAGCGCTTGACTTTGAACATCCTGAGCAGAAATCGACCCTAAAAAAAAGAGGAAAAACAAGGTGAATAATGCACCTGCAGGGGAGAATAAATATCTGTTCTTCACAATGAATAATTGAATTAATATTGTATCTATATCATTGCCAATTGCAGACATAAATATGTCTACAAAGATAACAAGTTATCACCACATCTTCTTTGAATGACTAAAAAGTAAC
>CAIRSO010000798.1 GCA_903881215.1 uncultured Bacteroidia bacterium | reverse complement strand
TATCAGATATGGATGATGTGGATAAAATGGGATAAACCAGTTTGTTAGTTCGCTGAAAAATGGAAAATTTTTAAGATTTGCAAAAGAAGTCATAAAAATGTCAGCGCCTTTCATCTGCATTTCACTTAACTCTTCCATTTTGTCCATAAATCCAGGCGAATCTTTTAAAATATCCTGCCATTCAGGGTTTTTATCTTCATTGAGCAAATCTCCCAGCATTGCTTCGAGACTCAGTTTATTTCTCAAATTTGGACTCAACTTCAGCATCTCAGGAAGAATCTCATCCTGAAGTTTTCGTTGAATTTTTTCAGTCTCTTTTGAACCAATTAACTGCAAAATAATTTTTTCCAGATGTGGCCTGAAAGATATTCTTTCATTCAGTAATACGAGACGGCTGGAGATGGATGGGAAAAGGAAGATCCTTTGGTCATAGTAAAACAATGAAAGCAGCAAACCGGTCAATGCCCTTTGATTAATATCTTCTTCGTCAATATCATATCCTTCGAAGAGCAACATGATCTTCTGTTCATCGAAGAAATGAAGCTGGCTAAGGGTTACGGCTGTAATCAGGAATGCCTTTTCAAGAATTGGTATGTTCTGATTATTGAGAAAATTCTTAAAAGAGGATACTTCATCTGCAGAGAGCTTATTTTTAAACCAATAATGATAGAAAAGGTTGATCAATTTTTGATGGTGCTTTTCCTCTTCAGGTTCAGTCTTTTTGTATTGGATTGGATTTTCAATCAATGATTGAAGCTCCTTACCCACATGGAAAGATTCAATCTGCGCAAAATAGTCGTGGATATTTTCGAGTGAAATGCGAACAAATCCTCTTTTTTTCTGGTATTCCAGAGAAGTTGAAAATTTCATTTTCAAACTATCTGCACAATTATCTGCCAATTCAAAGGTGGCGAGCAAAATGTGCTGATAAATCTTCTGCCTTTCCGGATCTGAGATACCTTCGACAGTATATTTAAGCATGAAACGGTAATTCTGTTCCAAATCAAGCTGTTGATCATTGAATTCTCCCAACCCGTTGGCACTTATCATTTTTTCGAGCAGATCGAATGCAGGTTTCAATTTTCTGTCAGCAAGAAGCGTACAAATTGTGATGTGACTATTTTTTATTTCCGTTTCGTTCATTTGATGCAGCTCTACAACCACAAGTTTAGCCAAATTTACAGATAAATAGTTCTTTGGCAAAATGTGGCAATTGGCAAGGAGCAATTTGAGGGAAGAAGGTTTAACGGAGACATGAAACTGATGCTCCTGAGAATACAATCTGTAGGATCAGAAACGATATTCGGCTTTAAGTAGTATAATTCTTGGAAGTAATCTGAATTCTGTTTTGGAAATGCTTATATCATCGATAGAATAGTTTCTGAAAGTCTTGGTATCCAGCAAATTTTGTCCTGTAAGAGTGAATGAAAGTTTATTTTCTTTGACTGTGTATCGGAAATCTAAATCCAAAAAGTAATATTTGTTGTTGTCTTTATCCAGACTACCAAAGAAATAGCGCTCAGTCTCGAGCTGAATCTCAAATTTTTTACTGAGAGCTAATGAGAGATCTAGAAATGAAATATTATCAGTGAAATCGGATTTTGAATTGGTAATCACTTCAATATAAGTCCATTTTGAGCCGAAATGGTAATTGAATTTGCCTCCAAAACCGGAACGGAGCTCGAATCCTCCATTGAAATTCCTGGTTGTTACTTTCCTGAAATCCGAACCATTCACTGTGTTCTCATAATTAGACTCTGAAAATCCAAAATTCAACTTCAAAGTCGACGAAATAAGTTTGAAATACCTGTCAAAATTTGAGGAGAACATGATGAAAATTTTATTTTTTACCAGTATTTTCTCTGACAAGGCATAGTTCTGAGATACAAGCATATTATTGCTAAAATAATCATGGTTTTTGCTGTACATCAATAGTGCATTGGCGAATGATTTTTCACCCCAGCCTCCATAACTGTAGTTAATCAATGCAGTTGAGAGATTCAATTGATTAAAGTTTCCGGTTCCTTTAGTAAATGAACGGAAACCGGTGTTGATATATTGGTCATATACATCCAGAACAGTTGCATTTTTTCGGTTGTATGAGTAGGTAGCCAGAAATGAGTTGTTCTTATCAATTTTCCATTCCATTCCTGCCTTGGGATTGATAAAAAACGGATTCTGATGCCGGGAGCTTCCGATTTTATCGATCTGGTTGTATAGCTGATGAAAATCGAGTGATGAAACCAAGGCGATATTCTTCAGTCCAACACGATATTCGGTCTTAAAGTAAGTGTCATTCGTCATATAAAGTAGATCGTTATGGAAACCAGAAGGTGCGTCCCAGTGGCTATTTTCTGACTTTAGGCTTAAGCCTGAGGTCAAATTGTCTGAGCGAAATTGATTGCCAATTTTCATTTCAAGCAGATTGCCTTTTGCTCTCCTATCCATCAGATGGGCCTCAAATCCGGCATAGTGCATCTGATCGCTACTTTCTTGAATTACTTCGTCTGCACCTGCAACTCCAGGGAAGAGATCATGGTAAATGAATTTGTCTAAGGAATAATTCTGAGGTGACTTCTCATAAATATATCTGCCAGTCAGAAGCCATACTTTGTTGTTTTTGAACTTGTTGGTGTAAACGATTTTTTGATCCAGGAGTACATTGGCATTTTGAAGCTTTTCATTGGTTACAGAATCATTGAAGACAAGTCTGTTCTGGCAATCCTCATCTGACTGGTTGAATTTTAAAGTGTAAGCCAGGGTTTTATTTTTAGAAATATCGTTTGTCAAGTCAATTTTCCCAAAACCGGTCATTTTATTTTTATTTAGCCGGTGATCTTCGGTGTTGGTGAAGGCGGTTTCACCTATGGCTACTTTTTCAAAATTACTTTTGTAAAAATTATTATCGTCTGTGTTTAAAAACAACAATGCTTTCATCTTCACCCTGGGTGAAAGGGTAAAAATTCCATTCAGTGAATAGAGAGCGGTGCTGTTGAAGCGAATCCTTCTTTCTTTAAGGTTTGGAGAAAAGGTGCTGATATCTAGCCAGGTGGGTGCATATTGATTTTCCCCAATACTCCCCGGTTCATCCTGGTCATCAGGTCTTATCAGGAAATTGATATTGCCGGTAGCATCTTCACCGGTGTTGTTGAGGCTGGTTATTCCATAGAATTTGTTCTTTTTGCCGAAATTCATCAGGTTGCTGTTGCCTTCATACCATTTCCCATTTGTTGGATCGAGCCCCGCAGAAATATTCCCAAACCATAATCTCTTTGACTTATCATCCAATTTGAGGTTTAAAGCTACTTTATCGCTGCTTTCGATCCCTTTGAGAAGCTTGTTGTTGGAATAGTGCTGGTAGACCTCCACTTTTTCGATGGGATAGGCAGGCATATTTTTAGTTAGAATGCGGTAGCCTTTTTCAAAAAAATCATCGCCATCGATCATTATCTTTTCAATATCCTTGTTACCCACTTTGATGGTACCATCTGCAGAAACTGTCAATCCCGGTATTTTCTTCAACAAATCCTCCAGGACGCGTTCATTCCCTTTGGCAAAAGCTTTCACGTTAAAAATGATGGTATCCTTTTTTATGACCATTGATTTGTCTGCCGACACGATCACCTCATTGATGGCAATCGGTTCGAAAACCATGGTTGCATTCTTTTTGATGGTTCTGGCCGAGTCTGATAATTCAACAGAAATTCTGACCGTTTTATAGGACATGGCAGAAAAGTTAAGCCACAATTTTCCTGTTTTGATGGTTGTAAGCATGTAATTGCCCATCCCATCCGACTGGCCATAGCCAACAATTGCCTGGCTGTTTTCCGGTTTCAGAAAGACATTGGCAAACGGAACCGGATTTCGCTTCTCATCTTTTACCGTGCCGGTCAGAGTTGTTTGGGCAAAGACAAAATATGGAGCAAGAAAAAGGCATAAAATTATTTTTTTCAAGGTAGAGAAGTTAGGTTTATGGACAATTTACTTTTCAGGTACTGCTAAATCATAATCCATTTCAATGGCTTTTGGTTGAGACATTTTGAAACTTACTTTGAATCCTCTATTCATCTTGGATGAAATCCTTTTCCCTGTTTCTTCTAGGTCTTGTAGCATTTTTGCATTCTTCTTTTTGTATTCACTTAATGAAATGACGTTTAATCCTAAAGGTTCATTTTCGATCATTTTTTCTTCCATGGTAATAGCTTGGGCATACAGAACAACCTCTTTGGTGTCGTCACTTACCTCTAGGATCAGTCCGGGTAATCCGTTTAATTTGATAGGGCCGAATCCGGTTTGAATGTCAGGTGTGAACCAAACGGAATAATTGCGACCCTTGAAGCTGCATGTTGCCTTGTAGCAATCGTACTGGTTGATTTTTTTAGTTTCTTCTGAAATATTCCAGGCAATAACAGGTATGGACTCCTCTATTAAATAAGGCACCTTTTTTTCAAAATAACCATTTGATTCTCTGATTAAATTTTTTTCTCTATTGCACCTAATATACTTTTGAAAAGAGTTGTGATAGTTTATTTTGATATTACCTTCAGAATCTTCCACTTGTTCAACACTTTCATTGTCTGGAAAGTTCTCCTTGTACTCGAAAAGAGATTGGGACTTGTTAAATAAAAGTGATGCATCATAGGAAGTTGTTCCAAAGAAGCTTAACTGCATTGCATATGTAATTTTGTAATGATAGCAACTATCATTTTGACAAATTGCTTTCATCCCTGACAGAATAAACACAAGAATAATTAGATTATATTTCATTGAATTGAAGTTTTTTGATACTGACTGCTTTTAATGGCAGTCAGCATCTTATTAAAGAAAATGTACTTTCTGCAAAGTATTAATGGTAGTATTTTTTGAAATAGGATTTAACATCATCAATAATCTCATTGGCAATTGCTCTTCCTGATGACCTTACTTCAGAACAATCACCTGATACAGTGACTGAAACACTTACTTCCATAACCCCACAAGTAAATTTGGCACTTATGGTAACAGAACACTGTAGTACCGGCAATGCTGATAATTCGGCCTCCAGTAATTTGGTGATTGTTTCAGACACCTCACTTTCTGTCATATTTGTAATATCACCAAGATCAATTGAAATGCTTTTCACTTGCGGGATCCCGGAAGGGGAATCGGTAGTTTTTAAGTTGGAAGATGCAAATCCGGCTGAAGCAATTGCGAATAGCAGGACCAAAGGAAGGATGAACTTTTTCATGTGGTTAGAATTGATTTTTAAAAGCACTATATTCACGTATTGTATTTTCCTTATGATGCACTACGTAAACACATAAGGGGGGCTCCTTCTTAGCAGGATCTACTCCAACTCTTTGGCCGCATCGGTGAGCCCAACCCGCAGGTTCTTGAGGGACATGGCAGGGGCAAGTAATCCGGTGCGGCCTTCTAAACAAATTTGTTGATAGACATAAGTACCTGTATTAAGGGTTATTAAAAGGAAAAAATTAGGGAATCTCCCGTATGGAAGGTTTTGGTTTGGAATTCAGTGATGAAGATGGAAGAAGACTAGTTAAATGTCCCTTTCGATATATAAGTTACCCCTTTATTTTCAGAAAACGAAATTCAGAAGGATGTATTGACAATTGGTTAGGTTTTTTACTAAAAATACCTCGCTGTGTATCTTTTATTTCTCCGGGTGCTTTGGAACTCATAATTGATTGTGAATTCATGGGTTCCTGAATTGACCATATTCTGATGAAAAGATGTCAAATCAAAGGAGTATCCAAATCGCAACTGAGAATTGACATTGAACTGGAAGGAGAGGGCATAGGAGTTTTTAATCCTGTAGGTTGCTCCGAACCACACCTTATCGTAAAGCAGAATGTTGCCTGCCAGGTCAACGTACGAAGGTGTTTGTTCGCTCCATCTGAAAAGGAAAGTCGGTTTTAGTTTGACATTATCAGAAATGAAAAAGACATATCCACCCATAGCATAAAGGTGCAGTACTTCACGGTACACTTTCTTGTCGGAGTCGTCTACAATATTGTTTTTAAACAATTTGGGCATAGAAACACCGATGAAAAATATATCGCTATGCCATAATGCACCGAATCCGGCGTTAGGCAGCATTTTAAAATTTACATTCTGCGCGAAGGAAGGATCCAGAGGATCATTCAATTCAAGATCAGTAAACCGTGCATGATAGGTGTTAAAACCGGCCTTGATACCCAAAGCCAGATACTGTCGTTGTTTTAGAAGGATTCGGTAAGCATAATCAGCATAGACCCCGTTTTGCAGGATAGGGCCCCATTTGTCGTTCACAATTGAAAGACCAAGTCCGACGTTAAATGACTTCATCGGAAGGTGCATCGTAAATGTATTCGAATTTGGTGCACCCTCCCAGCCCACCCATTGAGCGCGCGACAAGGCCGAAATGGTTAAAACACCCGAGATGCCGGCATAGGCGGGTTGAATAGACAATAAATTGGTCAGGTACTGGGTGTAGATAGGATCTTGCTGTGATTTCACAACTTTTGGGTGTCCTGAAAGCAGAACCAGGATCACTGCCGGTAGTATAACCGGCTGAATAAAGCGAGGAATTTTCATATTCAAAAGGTTAAGGGAGTCCTTTTTAATAGTAAAATGAAGAATAATATCTATTGGTATCTATTTTGAGATTTCACAACCTCCAAATGCATTCAAATATACTTGGTTTTTAAGTGTTTAAAATATAATATGTTACATTTACATAGGTACAAACAACGATAGGTGCAAGATTGTTCATCGCAATAATAATTTGTAATAATTATTTATGGATGAATATAACTATTTCCAACCATATGAAAGAACATGACTTCGAGGATTTGGAATTACTGTTATCTTCGTAAAAATTTTATTTTAAAAAAGATGTTTTCAGGAATAATTGAAGGGATGGGAACAGTAGTATCCATCGTTAAGGATCAGGAAAATTTTCATTTTACGCTTAGCTGCAATTTTACCCATGAGCTAAAGGTAGATCAGAGTTTGTCGCACAACGGTGTTTGCCTGACTGTTGTAAGAAAAGAGGGAGGTAATTATACGGTTACTGCCATCAAGGAGACTCTGCTTAAAACCAATCTGGGATTGTTAAAGATCGGAGATAAAGTTAACCTGGAAAGAAGCATGAAGATGGATGGACGGCTGGATGGCCATATTGTTCAAGGGCATGTCGATCAGACTGCTGAATGCAAGGAGGTTGTTGAGGCAGATGGAAGTTGGTATTACACTTTTGTCTATGATTTTGATCCCGGAAAAGCCAGGCAGGGTTATATGACTGTCGAGAAAGGTTCAGTCACCGTGAATGGGGTAAGTCTGACCGTTGTAAATTCGAAAAAGGACTCATTTCAAGTAGCCATTATTCCCTATACTTACGAGTACACCAATTTTCATACATTTCAAAAAGGAAGTGTGATCAATCTTGAGTTTGATATCATCGGGAAATACCTGAGCAGGTTAGCTGAATTCAGCAAATAGTTCAAATACTGTTGAACGGAAAATTGAATAACTAAAAATTTCAGCACTACAACTAAAACACCGCAAGACTATTATCACAAATACCAAATTGCAGCTGAATGAGAAAAATGATTCCAGAGTGTTCGACACTTCTCATACTGATGCTTTTGTCAGCATCAGTTATGAGTAAAGAAACAACCGAAGCAAAAGCGGCACGTATTCATAAAGCAGTTTTAACGATAGACACACATTCTGATACTCCGCTTAATCTTTTAAGAGAGGGATTTGATGTGGGCAAAATGCAGGATCAAGCCTCTACCGGGACGAAAGTTGATTTTCCCAGGATGAAAGAGGGTGGTCTTGATGCCCAGTTTTTTGCAGTTTTTGTCGGTCAGGGTCCAAGAACTCCAGAGGGCAATGCCATTGTACAGAAGAAGGCATTGGATATTCTTGCTGCTATTCGTAAAAGTGTAGATGAGAACAACACACAAGCAGAAATTGCCTTAACACCCGATGATGCATACAGACTTAAGAACGAGGGGAAAAGGGCAATCTACATCGGACTGGAGAATGGGTATGCCTTGGCAAACGATGTTACCATGGTGAATAAATATTATGATATGGGAATCAGATACATCACTCTTTGTCACTCCTCCAACAATGACATTTGCGATTCATCAACCGAAAAGAAAAAGGGAGCTGAATACCACGGTCTTTCTCCTTTTGGTAAAGAAGTTGTGGCGGAAATGAACAGGATTGGAATGATGATTGACGTATCTCATAGCTCAGATGAAACTTTTATGGATGTGATTAAAATGAGCAAAGCTCCGATTATTGCAAGTCATTCCTGTTCACGGGCAATGTGTGATCATCCAAGAAATCTGACAGACGAAGATTTACATGCTTTGGCAAAAAACGGGGGTGTCATTCAGATGTGTTTTTTATCTGATTATGTCAAAAAGCCGGATCCGAACCCGAAAAGAGATTCTGTTATGGCTATTGTAAGTAAAAAACACAATGATTTTCAAGGCTTGACTGATGAACAAACCAGAGCAGCCTACAGAGAGTACCGCGAAGAAGCCAAAAAATTTCCCAACAAACTGGCTGCCGTTCAGGACATGGTCGACCATATCGACCATATTGTCAAAGTCATAGGGATAGATTATGTAGGGATTGGCACTGATTTTGATGGGGGTGGTGATTTGTCCGGTTGCCGGGATGTGAGTCAGATGGGGAATGTCACTCTTGAACTGGTTCATAGAGGATATTCAGAAAAGGATATCAAAAAGATATGGGGAGGTAATTTTATGAGGGTCTTTAGGGAAGTACAAAAATCTGCAAGTCTCTGATTATTTTCTGTCTATCATTAACCAGTAATTGGTTTCAGGATCAACTTCCAGGATTTTTCCCAATCCTTGTTCTGCCTCTTTTCTGGTTTGATAGCTTTCAACTGAAACACGGAAGAACCCTCCGCCCATTATAGACACTTCTGCAGGATAGCCCTTTTTGATGAGCCAATTTGCCTGCTTATCAGCGTTTTCTCTGATCTTAAAGCAACCACCAACAACATGAAATTTGCCGTTTGAGTGTTGAGCGTTTGTAGGTTGAACAGGTGAAATTTCTTGTTTTGAAGCTCCCGTTTCTGATGCCAAAGGTGTAGAAGGAGAAGAAAGGGTCAACTTTGCAGATTCAGCTGAAACTGTCTCTTCTTTGACCTCTTTTGAGGCAAGATTATTTTCAGATTTTGGTTCGGCAGGAACGTCAGATGGACCAATAGATACATTGGAACTGAGTGGAACAGGAGTATCAATTACTGATAATGAAGCAGTATTGGTTATGGGCTGGTTGCCATTCTTTTCCTGATTGAGTATTTTGTTGAGTGGGATAAAATACAGGATTGCCAAAATGGGTAATCCAACCAGCAAGTATTTGACAACCGATCGAGTTCGCTGTTGAGGCACAGGATCTTTGTCCCTGAAAATGGGCTTGACTGGTTGACTGTATTTGTTAACAAGTTGTGGGAAGTGAAATGAGTCTAATCCAAAAGCATCTAACCTGAGAATAAAACCCTTTTCTGCCTCAAATATCATATGATCGTTTTCATCTAATTTGAGTACCCCTATCTTTTCGAATTCAATTCGCTCACCGTTTTCAAGTTTAAACAGACATTCCGAAACAAACTCGGAAACTATTTTTCTTGCTTCAAGGTAACCGACACCCTCTTTTTCAGACACGTAATTTACCAATAATCCATCGTTCTTTTTGAGTTTACTGCTAAAGATAATCTCCTTTGAAGGAGGAGAAAATTTGTTTTCCTCAGGGTCATATCCGGAGGTCTGAAAGTTGGCAATAAACCCTCCGAGATCAGGGACGATCACGCAATCGTTGGTTTTCAACAACTCAGTAAGGTGGACTGAAAGGTTCATTTATGATTATTTGAACCCCAAATATAAGAATAAATCTGAGATTTAGTAAATTTGAACAATTTCAGTAAAATTCAAAACAAATGAAGGGAAAAATTTTGGTTACCGGAGGTACCGGATACATTGGTTCACACACTGTTGTAGAACTCCAAAATGCAGGGTTTGAGGTAGTGATAGTAGACGATCTCAGTAATTCCACAGAAGCGGTAGTTGATCAGATTGAACAGATTTCCGGGATTCGTCCTAAATTTCATCACTTCAATATGCAAGACCTCGGCTTGTTGGATCGCCTTTTTGAGCAGTCAGGTGGCATTGATGCGATTATTCATTTTGCTGCTTTTAAAGCGGTTGGCGAATCAGTTCAAAAACCCCTGATTTACTATAGGAACAACCTTCTTTCTCTAGTGAATCTTTTTGACTGCATGGAAAAATACGGAGTCAACAATCTGGTATTCTCTTCCTCCTGTACAGTCTATGGTCAGCCGGAGAAGCTTCCGGTGACAGAGCACACTCCCCGAATGGCAGCGGAATCACCATATGGAAATACAAAAATTATTTGCGAGGATATTATTCGTGATTATACAAAAGCCAATCCAAAGATTCAAACTATTGCCCTCAGGTATTTTAATCCGATAGGAGCCCATCCATCGGCATTGATAGGCGAACTGCCTAATGGAGTTCCTAACAATCTCGTTCCCTTTGTTACCCAGACTGCTGCGGGATTACGTGAACAATTGTCGGTATTCGGGAATGACTATAACACGCCCGATGGCAGTTGTATTCGCGACTACATCAACGTTGTCGATCTGGCCAAAGCGCATGTTATTTCCATAGAACGTTTGCTGAATCATCAAAACGAATCGGTTTTCGAATTTTTCAATGTGGGAACAGGAAATGGCGTATCTGTTTTGTCTTTGTTAAATTCCTTTGAGAAGGCGACAGGACAAAAAGTGAATTTCAAAATTGTTGGTCGCAGGGCCGGAGATATTGAACAGATTTATGCGGATACCACCAAGGCCAACAATGTATTGGGATGGAAATCGGATACAACTCTGGAAGATACACTTCTTTCGGCATGGAACTGGGAGAAGAGGATCCGGAAAATTGACTAAGGGACTTGGGGATTTGAAAATGGGGAAATTTGAAAATTTGAAAATGGGAAGATGAGACTGATGATGAGGGAAGAGGCTGTAAAGGCAAGGCAAGCCTGGTCCTGGGAGGGACGAATTTCTATCGATTCAATGTTCTCTTCCCTAAATATTGATCAATATATAAAACAAATAATATAAATGAAGACAATTTTAATTACGGGTGGTGCGGGATTCATAGGGTCGCATGTTGTGAGACGGTTTGTAAAGAACTATCCGGGTTACCGGATTATCAACCTTGATATGCTTACCTATGCCGGAAATCTTGAAAATCTGAAGGACATTGATACATTACCCAATTATACCTTTGTAAAGGGAGATATTACGGACGAAAAGCTTGTTAATAGTCTATTTGAAACTTATCCGATCGAAGGGGTTATTCACCTGGCGGCTGAATCGCATGTTGATCGCTCAATTACTGATCCGGCTGCATTCATTCGAACAAACATCTTTGGCACATTTAACCTGATTCATGCAGCCAAGGAGCATTGGAAGGGAGCCATGGAAGGGAAAAGGTTCTACCACATTTCGACAGACGAGGTATATGGATCATTGGGTGAGACCGGATTATTTACGGAAACCACTTCATATGATCCCAAAAGTCCCTATTCAGCTTCAAAGGCAAGCTCTGATCACCTGGTAAGAGCCTATTTCAATACTTTCCACCTTCCGGTAGTGATATCCAACTGTTCCAACAATTATGGGCCCAACCAATTCCCGGAGAAATTAATTCCGCTCTGTATCCATAATCTTCAGCATATGAAACCTATTCCGGTTTATGGGAAAGGGGAGAATATCAGGGACTGGCTTTATGTTGAAGATCATGCATCAGCCATTGATAAGATTTATCATGAGGGAGTAATTGGTGAGACCTACAACATAGGTGGCAACAATGAATGGACCAATATTGCTCTCATAAGAGCTCTTTGTGACGTAGTTGACCAACAATTGGGAAGAACACAAGGAACCTCCCAACAGTTGATCACCTTCGTAAAGGACAGAGCCGGTCACGACATGCGTTACGCCATAGACTCTTCAAAAATTAAAGAAGAGTTGGGCTGGAAACCTTCGCTGGAGTTTGAAGAAGGTCTTGCAAAAACCGTAGAATGGTACCTCAAGAATTCTGAATGGCTGGAAAATGTTTCTTCAGGAGCCTACGAGAAATATTATGACAAGCAATATCATCAACGGTAGTGCTATTTTCTTATAGCAGTAAGGGCAACTAATCCATCAGGTGTATCTGCCTTACCTTCAAGCTTTTCGTTTACCATTTTAAAGCTGACCGTAATTGGAGTAGATTCCAGATAGACAACCACAGAAATTAAATCTTCTTTGATGGTTATCTGAGAGAAATCAACCTTTTGACCTTCGATGACCAGCTCCCCTTTTAATTTATCACCTTGCATGCTAAAGTTGATCTGACCTGTTGTGTAGTTTGGAGGGGCAGTTGGAGCCGAATATTCCCATTTGCCAACGAGTTTTTTCTGGTCGAATGTGGCCGCATTCAATTGTACATAAAAGGCAAACAAAAGTGAAAATGTCAATAGTAGATTTTTGGTTTTCATGAAATGTAAATTTGGATAAAATATAAATGTTTGAAATGTTTGAAATGTTTGAAATGTTTGAAATGTTTGAAATGTTTGAAATGTTTGAAATGTTTGAAATGTTTGAAATGTTTGAAATGTTTGAAATGTTTGAAATGTTTGAAATGTTAACCCTATAAACATTTTTTATGACCTCCTAAACCCTTCAAACTG
>CAIRSO010000797.1 GCA_903881215.1 uncultured Bacteroidia bacterium | reverse complement strand
TCGGTGACGGTGAATCCCAAAAAGGAAATGCCTTTCACGATCGAAGCGCAAAAATAGAAATAGAGCGGAACGTCTTTAAAACTTAGGATTCCGGCGTTTAAAATATTCCTTACCTGCACCGGATAATAACCTCCATCCACTCCCAGGATCAGATCATGGGAGAAACTTATGTATAGCCTTACAGTAATAGCAATCAGGGTAACCAGGCTAAATGCAAGAATTCTCCCCGAAGATATCTGTTGCGTTTCAAGTCGCGCAAAGTTCGCGAAGTAACGCAAGGAGGAAAACCAGGCTTCGGGCGGAGTAGTTTTCTGTTGGCCTACATGGTTATTCATTTCCGGGAAATTAAAACTGTAATTTATAGATAAAGTTCGGGAAAAATCCCAGCTGGTAGGTGGTATTGATTGCCTTGCTCCGGTCGTCGTAGCTTTGTGAGAAAACATTTTTGTGATTGGTTACATTCTGGAAATCCAGTGAAAACGAATGAGACAGTTTCTTCTTCGCACTGTTTAACGTGTAGCTTGCTTTTAAATCCAGACGGAAATAATTGGGATAAAAGGCAGAATAGGCATCGGTCGAAAGTTGCTCGCGACCTGTGGAATTTGAGGCTGTTAAATCAATGGGTGTGTAAGCCCTTCCGCCAGCGTAGGTATATTTCAGGTCGGTCGAAAATTTGTTCCGCTTTTCGCTTCCAACTTTCCACTCTTTGCCACCCAGAATATTGAAAACATATTTTCCGTTAAATGCCGTGTTTCGTTCGACTCCATCGCTTCCCTTGTATTTTGAGCTGTAAACGCTGGATGTAAACAGTCCGTAATATCCTTTGCTGAAGAATTTCTCGATGGTCAGTTCGGCACCATAGTTGGTCCCTGTTCCACTGTTTGTCAGGTTGTCCTCCAAGTCGGTTTTAAAGCTTGCCCCGGTATTCAGCATGGAGTAGCTGCTCGAAAATGTGTTAACCGGAACATCGTAGAGCGACTGGTAATAGACCTCGGTTTTCAAACGCCAGTCTTTGAAAGGCTGCAAGTCGTATCCCAAAACAAAATGATGGCTTTTGGTAAAATCCAGACTCTTGTTGTTGTAGCTGTATGTGCCATCAGTGTTTTGCGATTGCAGGAAATAGACGTTGATCGGCTGCATCTGGGAATGAAGTCCATAGCCAAAATTGAATGAGCTTTTGCCATTGATGTCGTATTTCAGTCCCAGGCGGGGTTCAAAAGAGACAGAATTGTTCAGAAAAAACAGCTGGGAATGCACTCCCGCATTGAGTGTCAGCTTGTCGTTAAAACTATATTTGACGTGTGCGTAGGCTTGTGCCAGGTTGGTGTAGCTATTGTAATCCCAAACCTGCTTCCAATCCGAATTGATATCCCTTTTTTCTCTGTAATACAGGTTCAAGCCTATCAGTTCGTTCTGCAAGCCAACTTTTACAAACAGTTTTGAATTTATTTTTGAATTGAAGCTTGTCGAGAAGTTATACCCCGTTTTGGAGACATTGTTCTCTTGATTTATATACGATTCACTTGTTTGGCGGTCGAAGTCATAATCAGATTGTTCTGAATTTGAATAGTTTAGTCCGATGTTAGAACTAAAATAAGATTTGTTGTTCAGTTGCTTGAAATGCTTCAATCCGATGATGCCAATCTGACTACTCAAATCATGTCCGCCTCCGTTTCCGTATAATGAACCTGAATTTCCGCCGGCAATGTTGATGCTGCTATTGGCTAAGATTCCAAACAGGGTAAACCTGCCCAATTTGGTATTGCCACTGTTCACGTTGAATGATAAATCCTGGTAAGAAGGCAGGGCGGTTGTGCCAATATCCACACCCACAGCCTGGGCAACCCCTGCCAAAGCATAGCGGTAGCCCACCAGGTACGACGAACCTTTTTCCTTGTTGATCGGCCCTTCGGTGGTAGCTTCCAAACCGGTAATCAGTCCTGCCTGCAGCGTCGTTTCCCTTTTTTGAGAATTTCCATTCCGAAGTCCCAGATCGAAAACCCCGGCCGTTGCATTGCCATATTCTGCCGGAAAGGCCGAGGTCAGGAAATCGGAACTCTTCAATAGATTGGTATTTAATGCACTAACAGCACCACCTGTGGTTCCCACGGATGCAAAATGGTTTGGGTTGGTCACATTCATCCCATTGATGCGCCACAAGACACCTACCGGAGAATTGCCACGAATCACGATGTCATTTCGGCTGTCGTCCGGCGCACTTACGCCGGCAAAGTTGGCTGCCAAGCGGGCAGGGTCGCTTCGGCCCCCGGCATAGCGGTTCACCTCTTCGGTCGAAAAGGTACGGGCACTTACAGGAATCAGGTTATTGATGGTTTTGTCTTTGGCGCTTGCAGTCACTACGACCTCGTTCAGGTCGGTCACATTCTCCTCCATCGCTATATCCAGTATCGTTTCCTTGCCGGATGTTACCACGACGTTCGGTACCAGCACATCCTTGTATCCCAGGTAGGATATTTTCAGTTCATACCTATCGGGGGAAAGATCCGAAAGCGTAAAATTCCCTTTGCTGTCAGATGTTGTACCTTTTTTGTCGGCCCCGTTGATTAGCTGCACGGCAGCACCCGGAAGAGTGGTCTGTGATAGTTTGTCGGTAATGACTCCCCTGATTTTTTGCCTGTTGTTTTGGGCAAAAGTGATTTGGGTGATAAATAGGACAATGATAAAAGTGTACTTTTTCATGTTCGTTTTTCTTTCAATTAATTTAATTGTTTTGTGCTACCGGCTTCGACAGTAAACACTTTGCCATTTATTTTTATAAACACGTTTATCGCGCTTAGATTGGTAACCAGGTCTTTATCGACTGAGAATTTCAGATTTTTAAAGGCATTGATATAATCCACCAAACCTATTTGTGTGGTGTAATAAATTTCCGGATTTTGGGAAATCATTTTGAAAAACTTCTCCACTTCAGCCCATTTGTTTCCAGGTCCTTCATATTCCCAACTATGTCCCCAGACATAAAACAAGGCCAATGAATTCGCCTTTAGAAAATCAGTTGTAAGCTGATAAAATTGGCCCAATTCTCTTCTGTCGTTTGCCGTGTCATTGGGGATATAATTTGTTTTTCCGAACAGATGAATGGTAGGTTGCCATTTGAGAAAATCGGTGGGCATACCATAATTGTAGGTGTCGCCCACTGTTCTGGCGTATTCAATACCTAAACCGGTTATTGCCTCGATGACAAAATCGTTGGTATTGCCAAATGGATATGACATCCCACGAACGGGATAATCCATCAATCGTTCCAGCTCTTTTCTGTCTTCCAACACTTCATAAATCACATCAATTTTCGATAAGGAAGTCAAACCCGGATGATTTGCCGTGTGACCGGATACTTCGTGTCCTTTGTACAGGTTTTTTACCTCTTCTTTGGTGAGATAATCCTTTGTTCCGAGCTTGTTGGAATTGAGATGAAAAGTCCCGACAAGACCATAATCATTCATCAATTTCACCAGATGTTTGTCGGCAACTTGACCGTCATCAAAACTCAAAATCAATGCTTTGGATTTGCCTTGCGGGAAAAGCATTTCGATTGGAATACTGCTCTTTGAGGGAGTAGGTTTGGTTTGTGCATTTGCGGAATTGATGACAGTTAGCAAAGCAACTATTACAATCGTTATTTTCAGATTCGTTTCCATATTTTGCATGTTACTTGATTGTTCTTACCAATCTCACATAGTTCAATATTCGAATGGCATCACCCTGAGGTCCAAATCCGTGAGGAAAATCACTCGCATTTCCTGTCTTAGGGTCGCTGCGCTGGCAACCGGCACCATGCACATCTATCCAACCTGCATTTGACGAATTCGTTGGGTCAACCATATATCCCATAGCACGACCAAAACACACGTAAGCTGCATTAGAACCTGATGTTGGCTTTGCATGCGTTGTATTTGTCCAATAAAACGGATAATCATCCTTACCTGCTTCATTGGTTATTTTGGTGCATTTGAAGAGAGGGTTAATTGCTGCAGAATTCGTAGTTGAAGGAGAACGAGTATAATCTACAATGCTTTGCAACTCTTTGGCATTGGGCAAACGCCAATCGCTATATCCGGCAAATTGCATATTTTCTGCATAGCTCAGAGCATCTTGCCAGTTCATGCCAGCTCCACTATCTTCTTGTTTCCACATAAGACCAGTTGCATTATCGCTTATCGTACCGTTACTGTTGTCGGTAAATTTATTCTTTCCATATTCCGAATTTCCGCGCACATAAAGCAGATAAAAAGTTTTTTCGCCACCCTTAGGATCGTTTAATCCGTATCCTTTAATTCTGCCATCAGCAAAGTTTACTCCAAATGCAGTTTTCGATGTTAACATTGTATAATCAACATACAGCGTTGAAGAGACAAATTGAGCATCAATAATGCGTTCACCAGCATTTACGTCGCCATAACCAAATTTGAAATAATCGGTATTAATAAAAGGAGTTAATCCACTTGTCGAAGTTCCCTCTATAATTGGGTCTATGCCAGTAAACATGATAAGTGAATAGAGTTCTTTTATAGTCGGCAATCGCCAATCGGTATGTCCTCCGGTTTTGCATGAAGATGCTCCGGCAACTGCTTGTGTATAGGTGACCTTGTCAGATGATTTGATCGTTCCATCACCATTCCTGTCAGGCGTTTGCTGCCACATCAACCCGGTAACCCTATCTGTAACAGTGCCATCACCATTGTTTACATACTTGGGCGCATTTCCCGTATACATTGCATTTTGGCCATAAAAAGCCGAACCTGTGGCAGGTGCAGAAATTTCAGTCGAATTGTTATAAAACTTCGTTTGATTGGTACTTACAATCGGATAACCTGTAATGTTGGGCAGGTTGTCGGTTATAGTAGCATCTGAAATACTGTCATCTTTTTTACATCCTGCCAGATTCATATTCAGAAGGATTAACACGGCTATCAAAACTGATAGAAAACTTTTTTGATTTGCTTTTGATTGCATGATTTTTAATTGATGCGGTTATTTAATTGTCCTTACCAACCGTACATAGTTTAACACCCGCTCCTCTCCTTCGCCTGTTCCAACTATCTTCTTGTCGAAACGCACTGCACCGGCCCCGTGAAGGTCTTCGCCGCTTCCATTTTCTGCCCGGCCAAAAGCCACATACCAGGCATTGTTGTAAGTGCCGGTTGGATTTGAAATTGCCGATGTACTTGTCCAGTAATAGGGATAGTCGGCCTTTCCGCCATCGTTCAGAATAGACGTACAACTGAACATGGCATTGATTGCCGGTCCCACATTGGCTGGATTTGTTGCACCTGGAGATCGTGTGTAATCCACCAGACTTTGTAATTCTTTTGTATTTGGCAAACGCCAATCGTTGTGCCCCAAATAATTTGCTTTATTCTGAGTTTGAGCATAGGCCAGCGTGTGTTCCCAATCTATTCCCGAACCGTTGTCGGTTTTTGGCCACATCAAGCCGGTGGCCAAATCGGAAATCGTTCCATCGCCATTGTTTTGAAACAGATTGACACCGTAGGAAAGGTTGCCCCTTACACAGCGAACCTGGTGCTTTGGACCGACACTGATACTATACGATTTAATGTGTCCGGTACCGAAATTCACACCGAAGGCAAGTTCTGAACCGGGCGTTTCCCCACTTACATTGCCCATCACTCCTGTATATTTGTCACTGCTCCAGAAAATGGCGTGACTGAGTTCCTGCTCGCTGCTATAGGTAATGGTAAAATATTTTGTATCAATCCAAGGCCAACCGGTGCTTGCATTCCACAATGAATAAAGTTCCTTGATAGTCGGCAATCGCCAGTCGCTGAAACCACCATATTTTTGGCTGTTTAGATTGTCAGCCACAGTTTGAGAGGCGGCCCAGTAATAGGTCCCGGTGTCATGACTCTTCTGCCAGGTCAATCCGGTAACTTCATCTTTTACAGTAAGTCCATCACTGCTTTTGGTATAAACTGGCGCTGTATGAGTAAACTGAGCATCTTGTCCATAAAATGAGGCATTAGATGCAGGAGCGGTGATACTGTTGCCGGTGGCATCCCAACATTTGGTTTGACTTGTGCCTACGATCGGATAGCTGCCTTTATAAGCTGCTTCACGCGGAACAATTTGTAGATCTCCGGAAATTGTCGAAGTATCAT
>CAIRSO010000796.1 GCA_903881215.1 uncultured Bacteroidia bacterium | reverse complement strand
TGTAACCTGACTAATTCTGCATAAATACCTAACTGGGTAGATCCAGTTGGAAGCCCCAAAACACAACTTTCACCTTTTTTTTGTTTGCATAGAATTAAGTCGGCAACTTCCTTGGCAACTTCTCTTGAGGCATCAGAACTTTCCTGGTAAATAAAAGTTGGAATCTTCTCATATTTTGTAAGAACATCCCGGTGGGTAAGGTTGGTCGGCAAATGATCCAACGAATGATCAAAAATAGGATTTTGACTTTGTAATTTGTTGCTAAGATTTATCACTGTACGATTCTTTAATAGGTGATCATAATTTTCTTCAGTAACCAATGTTCATATACAGGTCATATTACTGCTCTTACGTCAAAATTAGAAAAAAAGTAACCATTATCAGAAAAATTTCGCGATAATATCTTCAATCATGGCATCTTCGACTGGATCATAATCACTCTTTAAATTCACGAGTAAGGCGTTGGCCGAAAGCTGCCAAAGAAAGGCATCTATTCCACCGCGGTATTTTTTTATCAAATCGAAAGGTGAACTACCGGTTTCCCGCTTAATTAATTTAACGAAAAGTTTAATTTGTCTGACATTTAATGACTTAAGTGTATCAATGTAAGTGTTGTATGTGTGTTTTTGATACCATTTTAGATATGCTTTTCTTTGATTTTTGGTTTGATATATCGAATCCAGCTCAGCATTAACAAGCTTTACTTCGCTGGATACTATCTGTGAAAGAGGGTATGCCCGCTTAACATCTTCATACAATTGGGAATACTTACGTTCTTGCTGTTTGTTTTTATATATATATTCTGCACGGATTTCAATGGGCGGAAAGTTGAAATGCAACATAGAGTCTGAACCTTCTTCGTTGTTTAGGGCTTCTTTTTGGACCTTTTCACGTTCAGATTGTAAAATTATCCGAGAGGTTTGAGCAGTAAGGTTTATGGTTAAGCAGGTAAAGAGGAGCACAAAAGGCATTATAATTCCTCTTGCATTATATGTGATATGTCGTGAAGCAATTGTCATAATTTTTCCAGTTCTCTATTTTGGACCAAATAGGAAGATATTTGATGTAAGATAGCCAACGCATCGTGGATGGATTCAACATGTTCCAAAATAACAGCTAGTTTGCCTTTGTTCTCTCTGACTTTACATTGCGGATTTTTTGAAATCCATTGCATCATTCCTGCAAATTCCTTTGAAAAATAATATTTTGATCTTTGATCTGATGGGAGATAGCAGAACATTTTCTTCTCCTTAACGATTATTTTTTCCATGTTTAAAGCAATAGCTTGCCAACGAAGTCTAACAACATCCAATAATTCCTTGGCAGGCTTTGGGATCTGGCCAAAACGGTCGGTCAAGGTTTGCTCAAATAGTTTTAGTGTTCCCTCTCCTTTAAGATCGTCTAATTCCCTGTAGAGTAAAACGCGTTCGGATACGCTGCTTATGTAATTATCTGGAAAAAGAAGTTCAAGATCGGTATCAATGGTGCAATCCCGAATGAAAGATGTTTGTAAAAAGGCATTCTGCTGGTCCTTGATTTCCTGTTCTTCAAAAACTCCTTGAAATTCATCATTTCTTAACTCTTCCATGGCTTCATTCAGGATACGTTGATAAGCGTCAAATCAAATATCAGCTATAAAACCACTCTGTTCACCGCCTAAAAGATTACCCGCTCC
>CAIRSO010000795.1 GCA_903881215.1 uncultured Bacteroidia bacterium | reverse complement strand
TGCACCTTTGCTGTCATGCACGTTCGCTGCATGAACAACAACAGCGAGAAGCAAACCCATCGTATCAGTAATGATATGACGTTTACGTCCATTGATCTTTTTGCCTCCGTCAACCCCCCCGGTTCTCACCACCTAGCCTTGTTGTTTTAACAGACTGACTATCAAGGAGAGCCAAACTTTGAGAGATTTCTCTCCCTACTTTTTTTCGTATTTTGTCACGTAACAACTCATGTATTTGTTCGATGACACCGGTATTCTTCCACTTGGTAAAGTAGTAATAAACTAGCTCCCATTTTGGAAAACAGTTTGGCAACATACGCCATTGGCAACCTGTTTTAAGCAAATAAAAGATGGCATTGAAAATATCCCGCAAAGAATGTTTTCTCTTGCGGTTGTCTCTTAAAATGCCTTGTAATAGCATCCTTGGCTATCAGTAATGTCTGATGAATAGCGTTTCATATATCTTAACAGTTTGGAAACCATTAAGTTAGTGATTATTATTCAATTAAACAACTGATAGTCAATGTTTTATCATTTTTTTTATAAATTTAAACAGTCTCTAAATCTTATTTTCAGACAACTATATTAAATAAAGACAAATGACAACCAATAGAAGAAATTTTTTACGAAATACCCTTTGGGGTACCGGTATTTTAGCAACCGGTTTTTCAGGTCAGGCTGCACTTCTGGGCAATTCACCAGCGGGGGAAAAAAAGAAAGAAATGCAAAACAGCGTTACAATATGTGTGGGTATTCCGCCCCAAAACTGGATGTGGTGCGTATAGGTTTTGTTGGATTGGGGAAGCGAGGCCCTTACGCTGTTGAGCGAATGTCGCATATCGAAGGGGTAGAAATTGTAGCATTATGTGATCAGTATGAAGATCGGGTTGAAAAAATGCAGAAATTGCTTGATAAGCTGGGTTTGCTACGAGCCAAATCATATTCCGGGAACAAAAATGCATGGAAAGCGATGTGTGAAAATCCCGAAATCGATCTGATTTATATTACCACTCCCTGGGCATGGCATACCCCAATGGCTGTTTATGCAATGGAGCATGGAAAACACGCAGTTTCGGAGGTTCCGGCAGCAAAAACCATTGATGAATGCTGGCAATTGGTCAAAACTTCGGAACGGACTAAAAAGCATTTCATGATGCTCGAAAACTGCTGTTACGATTTCTTCGAACTTCTTACGCTAAACATGGCCCGTCAGGGTTTCTTTGGCGAAATCGTCCATGGGGAAGGGGCTTATATTCATAATTTGCGCGATCTTAATTTCAGTAAAAACGGGTATCCCGAGATGTGCCGGCTCAAAGAAAATTATCGGAACGGAAACTTATATCCCACCCACGGTTTAGGTCCGATCTGCAAGGTGATGAACATCAACCGGGGCGACCAGATGGAATACCTCACTTCGGTCTCCTCGAACGATTTTCAGATGGGAGCGATTGCCAATGAACTGCCAGCTAAAGATAGTTTCTATGCCGAGTTTGCCGGAAAGAAATACCGCGGGAACATGAACACCACCATAGTCCGTACTTTCAAAGGGCGCACAATCATGATTCAGCACGATGTCACGAGCACCCGCCCCTATTCGCGTATTCACCTGGTGAGTGGGACGAAGGGTGTTGCCTCAAAATGGCCCGATCCTGCAAAGATTTCACTCAGTCATGAATGGATGAATGAAGAGCAGATGAAACAGCTCGAGGAAAAATACACCCCCGAAATTGTAAAAAAGATTGGTGAGATGGCCAAAAAAGTGGGTGGTCACGGAGGACTGGACTTTATGATGGACTGGCGGCTTATCGATTGTCTGCGCAACGGGTTACCGCTTGACCAGAATGTTTACGATGCCGCGCTCTGGAGTTCAATTGCACCGCTAAGCGAAAAATCGGTGGCCAACCGCTCCAATTCGGTGGATGTTCCCGATTTTACATGCGGTGCATGGAAGACGAATAGTCCGGTTGAACTAACCCTCAAAGGGGGCGGAACTACGGGATTTAGAAGCCTTGAAAACGCGGATTCATCGAAGCAAATGAAAATTTAATTGAACTTTAAAATCTAAAATAAAAACTAATAAAAGTGATGATTGGTAATAAAAGTAAAATTAAAGAAAAGAAATACTTTGATGAAAAATGTTCAACACTTTAATTGAAAGTTTACACCAACATGTAACTAAGAATGGACAAGCTATTGAATCAACATAACAAATTCATTATTATGAAACATCTCATTTTTTGCATTATTTTGACATTTTCCTTATTCTATCTTGAGGCGCAGGTAAAACCTGTCTCGTTGGCAGGCGAATGGAGGTTTGAAATTGCTGATGCAAACAATCAGGCTTTCGCTCGCGTATTGTCTGGGAAAATTCAGCTTCCGGGTACAATTGATGATGCAGGTCTCGGGTCAAAGAATACGAGCAAGCCT
>CAIRSO010000794.1 GCA_903881215.1 uncultured Bacteroidia bacterium | reverse complement strand
TGGAAATGAAAGGCGAAGAGGTAAACATAGACAATATTTCCAAGTCGATCAAAGAAGAGATGCAAGACGTGAAAGAGAACTTTCGCAACTACCGCTCTCACCCCGCATATATCCAGGGAAGAGGTAACGTTCGCGATTTAGGGGATGTCCTTCTTTCGGTATTAAAGGTGTTGGGCACAATCCTGCTCGTAATCATTGGAATCCCCTTCTTGTTTGTAGGTGTTATATGCCTGATTGTACTCTTTGCATTGCTTTTTGCAGGCAGTCATGTAATCGGATTCCTACCTTTTCACAACGGGTTCAACTTCATGGAGCACCTCTCTGCAAATGGAGGTTCAATACCATGGATGACTGTTGGCATCGCCTTAGTGATAGGTATTCCATTGGTTATGTTAATCTATGCCGGGATCAAAATGATCTTCAGGATCAAGACTCACAACAACATCTTTGGTGGAATTTTTGCAGGCCTGTTTATAGTCGGACTTCTGATTCTGATTTTCAGTGGAAGTCATACACTGAACGAATTCAGAAAGCAGGCAACAGTAAACCATACTGAAATATTAACCACCTCTTCCGACACCATTTACATCACTGCAAAAAAAGACCAGCAAGAGAAGGATTTGGAAACCATCGTCGATCCGGACATGAACTTTGAGCGTTTCAGAATTGGCATACTTAGTGACACAGAGGCCGTGATTGGAATTTCTGAACTAAGAATAGAAAAAAATGATGACAATACGATCAATCTCCTTATAAACAAGACCTCCAGGGGTACATCTATGGCCAGTGCCAGACAAAATGCGGAGGAGATTCCCTTCAATTGTGTACTAAAAGATTCAACAATAAACATACAAAGCTCTTACCTTCTTCCCAAAATCTGGAGAAATCAGCGCGTTAATCTGAAATTGAAAATCCCGGTAGGAAAAACAATTTATATTGACGAATCGGTTCAGCCAATCCTGCAAGATGTCAAGAACACATCTGACACCTTTGACGACGACATGGTCAATAAATACTGGACCATGAAACCTGAAGGATTGACATTGGTCAACCGTGCAGTTCCAAATGTTAAACCCCTAAAAAAATAAAAAGATGAGCTTATTCTATAGAATTGGCATCCTGGTTGCCATGTTACTTTCATTTCTGTCCGGATTCGGACAAACAAAGTCCCAAAAGATTTATGACCGCTACACCAAAGAAGCGGGATTCACCTACTTCTCTTTCTCAAAATCGATGATCGATGCCATGAACCTGAACCTGGACGAGGACGGGAAAAAAATCACTGGCGACTTTCAGGAATGTCGGATTTTGATTTACAATGCTGAAAAAGGATCCATACAACATCTTTCGGAGAAATTATCCGGAGAACTTAGTACTCTCCGCTACGAACAGGTTCATCCAAAAGGCGAAAAATCGGATAATGAAGCCGAATTTTGGATCGAAGGCAAAGGAGACAGGGTTTATGAATGCCACATTATTCTAGGCAACAAAGGAGAGAACAGCAACTCCTCCCTTTTGGTCTCCTTCTATGGCAATTTCAAAGTGGAAGACCTAAATAAACTTGAAAAAATCGGTCAGCATCAGAGCGAATAAAATATAGTTTGAAGGGTCTATAAACTTTTCCCTTCGACTTCGCTCAGGGACCGGTAACCCTTCAATACAAATCAAGTGATTGGAAATTCCCCTGAGATATCAGTAAGCACTTCGCAACCGGTTTCGGTTACCAAAAGAGTATGCTCAAATTGAGCTGATAATTTGTCATCAACAGTGCGAGCGGTCCACCCGTCATGCTGGTCGACTTTTACCCGGGGTTTTCCCTCATTTATCATCGGCTCGATGGTGAAGATCATTCCCGGTTTCATCTTCGGACCACTGTTCTTTCTGGCTGCATGATCGACTTGTGGGTCTTCATGAAATTCAATCCCTACCCCATGTCCGCAAAATTCATATACTACGCTGAAGCCTTGTGAAGTGGCAAATCTATTGATAAAATATCCAATATTGCCAAAATAATTTCCTGGAAATACTTGCTGAATTCCCAGGTTCAGACATTGTTTGGTCGCCTGAATTAATTTTGAGGATTCCTCCGAAACAGCTCCTACAGTATACATTTTACTTGTATCACCATAGTAACCATTCAGAATAGTAGTCACATCAACATTGAGAATATCGCCACTTTTAAGTAGCGTAGCGGGAGATGGAATTCCATGGCAAACAACTTCATTTAAGGATATACAGCAGGATTTGGGAAATCCATTGTAATCAAGCGTTGCGGGGATAGCGCCATTTCCAATCATAAACTGATGAATCAGACTATCCAGATATTCAGTGGAAACTCCCTCTATAATAAATGGCTCAATATATTTCAAAGTCTCCCCCGCGAGTTGGGAACTTTTTCTAATTCCTTCAATCTGTTCAGCGGTCTTTATGATAATATTCATAACATAATTTTTTGTAAAGTTAGGGGATAATTTGAAACGACAATAGTTAAGAGAAAAGTGCCTAAAGTGTGCTAAAGTGCCTAAAGTATTTAAAGTGCCTAGAGTGCCTAAAGTTTATCCCTACCTGCATTATTTGTTCGGAGCCAATAACTTTAGGCACTTTAAATACTTTAGGCACTTTAGGCACTCATTTTAAAAGCTTCATTATCAAGGCAACCTTCTCCTCCATGGGCATAAATCCGTCCAACCAGTTTATTTGAAAGCCTTCTTTTTCCATCTTCCTGAACCAGGTCATTTGTCGCTTGGCGAATTGATGAATAGCAATATTGAGTCGCTCAAACATTTCATCCTTAGTTAATTCGTCTGTCAAAAAGAGGGTTATATATTTGTATTCTAATCCATAATAGATCAAATTTTCAGGTGTTAAACCATTCTCAAGTAACGCTTTCACTTCATCAATCATTCCTTCATCCAAGCGTTGCCTCAAACGTTTAGTGATGCGGTCGCGGCGTATATCCCGGTCAAATTGAACCCCAATGATTAGTGAATTGATAGCAGGAAATTCAAAGTCTAATTCAGGATGCAACTTCAGGTACTCCTCAATTTCAATGGCACGAATGGCACGATTTTTAGTTTCTGTATCGCTACTGTTGTGAACATTTTTCAGACTCTTCAGTAACCTCGAGAGCTCTTCAAGTGACAAAAGTGACAACTCCTCCCTTCTTGGCTGATTAGATGGCACCTGTGTAAGCTTGTATCCTTTTAGAACAGCCTCTAAATATAAACCACTGCCTCCACAAAACACCGGAAATTTGCCTCTCGAACAGATATCCGCATATGAACGGATAAACTCCCGTTGAAACTCAAATACATTGTATTGGAATCCGGCGTCAGCCATATCAATAAGATGGTAAGGTATACTTATCCCATCTACCCTATAATCATCCAAATCCTTCCCCGTTCCCAGATCCATTCCTCTATAGATTTGTCGCGAGTCGGCAGAGAGAACCTCCCCATTAATTTTCATGGCAATACGCACCGCCAATTGAGTTTTTCCAGTGGCTGTCGGACCAAGTATAGTCAGCATGTCGTATCCCATAGAGAATTTAATGTTTGTAATGTTCGAATTGCTTGAATTGTTTGAATTGTTTGAATTGTTTGAATTGATATCAACTTTATAAACTTTTCAAACCCTTTAAACATTTCAAACATTTCTATCGCCCCTTTTGCTATTTTTGCATCCATGAAAACAGCATTTCAGCAAAACATAAATATTAGGAACAAAAGGGCAAGTTTCGACTACGAATTTATCGAAAAATTTGTTGCCGGAATTGTTTTGCTCGGAACTGAGATCAAATCAATCCGTCTTGGCAAAGTTAGCATGAATGATGCCTATTGCCATTTTGTACACAAGGAAATGCTAATTAAGAATTTGTCAATTTCAGCCTACGATTTTGGTACCTGCAACAACCACGAGGTTCTAAGGGAACGTGTTTTACTGCTTAACAGAAAAGAGCTGAATAAAATGGAGCGGAAGGTAAAGGAGAATGGTCTGACCATCATACCTATCCGCCTTTTCCTCAATGACAAAGGTCTCGTAAAAGTGGAAATCGCTCTGGCAAAAGGGAAACATACTTACGACAAAAGACAGTCACTAAAAGACAAGGATGCCCGGCGCGAAATGGACCGGCATGAGAAATATTAGAGGTACTTCTTTACATTCGCAAAATCTATCATTTTAACTCCCAGCTCCTTCCAATGTTTGAAAGGAAGCGGAATTTTTGGTAACTCCTTGATTGCATCTTCAAATACATACACTTTATATCCCAGCTGAGCGAGGCCACAAACTGCCTTATCTACGCAAACATTGGTGGAAACTCCGTATACAAAGACCTTTTCCGGGCGCAATAGATTTAATATCTGTATGGTATAGGGATTGCCTTCAAATACATCAAACGCATCTTTACGTATGACTATATTCCTGAATTGGTCAGCATTGGCCAGATAAGGCAATATGACTAAATGAGTCATCCAGTCAACTATTGCGGGTAATGCAGGTTTAGTTTCAATTATAAACTCAGCGCCGCTGGTACCGGCCATGCAATGTTCCGGGAAGGTGGTCCGAAAATCCGGATTTTTGGATAACTCATCCGAGTTTATCAAGTGAAAATCGCAGGTATTAATTACTCTGATACGATTTTCTGTAGCGAAAAAGGTGATTTTCTTCAAAACAGGTTTTAGTTTCTCAGCACCTTTCACATACAATTTCCCGGTAGGTTCTATAAAATCTATCTGTGTATCAACATTCCAAAATAAAATACCTTCATGCATAACGACATACAATAAATTATTTTACGGGAAAGTACTATTTCTTCCCGTTCTTAAATGCTGCGAGACCTTGATCCAGAAAATCAATAAAATGGTCTGGATTTAAATCCCTGGCTGTGGGTTTTACAAGCAGATTTTGCTCATGATCAAGGATTACATAATACGGCTGAGCATTGACCCCAAATCGGGCTATCTGAAAATCAGCATATTTTTTTCCAATGGTTTTCTTCACCTTTTTATCATAGGTAGAAGTAATCCAGTCACTCTCCGGCATGGTAGTTTTGTCATCAACATAGAGAGCGATGATAATAAAATCGCGGCTAAGTCTTTCCAGAACCCTTGAGTCTGACCATACATTGGCCTCCATCTCACGGCAATTCACGCAACCATGACCAGTAAAATCGATGAAAATCGGCTTATTCTGGGCTTTGGCGCAAGCGAGACCCTGTTCAAAATCAAAATAGCCTTCAAGTCCATGCGGGAGCTCAAGGAACTCGCTATACTTTGGCTTTTCGCAGAGGTTCTTTCCCGGAAGGGTTGGAGAATTCGAAATACCCCCCGATGAACCAACAAGCTTTACCTCATCGCGTATAATCTTATGAAGATCAAAATCGTGGGTAGTCATCGGTGGAAGATACCCTGAGATGGCTTTCAAAGGGGCTCCAAACATGCCCGGAATCAGATAAATAACGAAAGTAAACGTGACAATTGAGAGCATCAAACGACCGGTAGAAAGATATTTTACTTCACTGTCGTGCTTAAATTTTAATTTACCAAGAAGGTAAATCCCCATCAAAGTGAAAATAACGATCCAAAAGGCGAGGTATACTTCACGATCCAGTATCCTCCAGTGGTAGGTCTGATCGGCAATGCTTAAAAATTTCAATCCCAATGCCAGTTCAACAAAGCCAAGAACAACTTTAACTGAATTAAGCCATCCACCAGACTTTGGAAGATTGTTTAACCATTGAGGGAAAAGGGCAAATAAGGTAAAGGGAAGTGCAAATGCCAATGAAAATCCGAACATTCCAACAATGGGTTTCAGAATCATGCCACCAGCAGATTCGACCAAAATGGCACCTACAATTGGCCCCGTGCAACTGAAGGAGACAAGCACCAGCGTCAGTGCCATAAAAAAAGCACCTCCTGCTCCGCCTTTGCTCACTTGATCATCACTCTTGTTGACCCAACTTGAAGGAAGTATAATTTCAAAAGCCCCAAAGAATGAGAATGCGAAGAATACAAAAATGACAAAAAATAATACATTGGGAATCCAATGTGTACTAAGCCAATTGGCAAAATCGGCACCCAAAGTAATGGCCACTACAGTTCCAATAAAAGTGTATATAAGAATGATAGATGCTCCATAAACAATTGCCTGGTATTTTGCCTCCCACTTGGTTTTGTTGCTGTTCATAAAAAATGAAACAGTCATCGGAATCATCGGGAAAACACATGGGGTTAAAATGGCAGCAAGTCCGGCTATGAAGCTAAAAAAAAGGAACCAGATGAGTGAATGATGCTCAGTGTCGGTTGAACCGGGAGCTGATGCTTCTGGCTTTACAATGGGAGCTGTTTCTGAAGCCATGACTTCATTTACCGGAAAAGAAAAATCGACCTCATCCATGGTGCAGGTCTCATCATTACAACTTTGGTACTCGATAGTTCCTTTTATGATGAAGGGTCGATCATTGAGAATCGTAACTTTTTTGGTAAAATGCGCTTCCATAGCAAAATAGGAAAGCTCCAGATTGAAAATCTTATC
>CAIRSO010000793.1 GCA_903881215.1 uncultured Bacteroidia bacterium | reverse complement strand
TTTCACAGCCATGGAAGGCTATGAAACCATGCATTTGCTTGCGAAAGCTTTATTGAATACGAATGGAAGTGCCGAGAATCTTGGTGATGAATTGATAAGTATTCAAGATTACACTGGTCTTACTGGTCCAATAAAATTGGATGATTATGGTGATGTGTTAAGGCCATTAGATATTCAAAAGATAAACGACGGCAAGTTTGTGACGATTAAAAAGTTGGATATGACACAACCATGAAAAAGAGATTCTCAACGCCACAGTCATTAAAGAAAGTCATCACTAAATTATTAAATTCACAATGGTTGTCGGTCTCCATTGTTGTCGTTTCAATTCTACTATTGGCCTCCTATTTCAGCGGGAAGAACCAAATAGTAAGTCAAGAACAATCAACCCTGTTATTGGCGAATAGTACTGGAAGATACTTTGAAAACGCTGTAAATGTGGTACAAGCTCTGGCAGCTACTTCTCCACACCAGACTGATCTTGAAGTAGTTCAACAATCCAACACCGTGCTTGATTCGTTATATGTAATTAAATCAAACGGAAAGTTGTTTGCCATAGCACCAACCAATAGTCAATTAAAAATTGGTATGGATATGTCAGGACACCCCAGTTTTCAAGATGGGTTGAGGACATTCGTTCTTTCAAAGCCATTTATTTCTCCCCGCACAGGCAAACCCACTGTCTATATCAGTTATCCGATTACAAATGGGGGAGGAATTTTAATCGGTGAGTTTAACTTAATTGGATTGGAAGAAAACCTGAGCGTCATGGAATTAAACCAGGGAATCAATTTCTATATTACCGATTCTGCCGGCGTATTTTTGACACATCCAAATTATGAAATGGTGAAACAACAGCAAAATATTGGTTACCTAAACTTGTTCAATCTTGAAAAAAAAGATCTGGCTGTTGACATGATCAGCAATAACCGAAAATTATTTATTTCTGTTATTGCAAAAGTTCCACAGACAGGTTGGTACGCAATCACTGAAACATCAGTACTTTCCGTCTATGGTGTCATTGTTTATCCGGCGATACTTGGGTTGGCAATCATTGGTTTGCTTTATTGGATCATTGTTCGCCGGGAACGTGAAGTAATCATCAGGCAAGTGATTGATCCGATCGTTGACCTCGATCGTATTGCGCTCGAAATTTCACAGGGCAATTTCTCTGTCAACCCGAAAACAGAGAAACTCATGGCTTTTAGCGAGATTGCCACGTTGTCTGAAAGTTTTCAATTTATGCAGCAAGAGATCCAAAATCATACAGAAGAGCTGCGTAAGAGTGAAGAAAAATATCGCACGGTCGCCGATTTTACCTTTGACTGGGAAGCCTGGCGATTGCCGGATGGCTCTTATCGTTATGTATCACCATCTTGTGAAAGAATTTCTGGTCACAATGCTGAAGAATTTATAGCGGATCCAAAACTTCTTAAAAAAATTATTGTTAAAGAAGATAGATTGGTTTTTGAAGAACATTTCTTGGAAATCTATAATAATTCTCAGAAGCCAT
>CAIRSO010000792.1 GCA_903881215.1 uncultured Bacteroidia bacterium | reverse complement strand
TCTTTGATACCCTACTTAAAAGAATGGTTAAGTATGAGCCAAAGCGTTTAAATTCAGAAAAATAATCCTGCGGTCTAACCGCCTATACCTATCAACTTAATGTCTTTAAAGTAGATAATATCGCACTAAAAATATTATAAATAATTAAAAGAACAATCATGAAACACATCCATACCCTAATCATCGCACTGCTGCTCGCTACACTGGGCGTGCTGCAAGCCGCCGATAAACCGGCACAACCCGCCCGCCCCGACATCTTCATCGCCGATTTCGAACAGGGTTACGGCGATTGGACCGTCAAAGGCGAGGCCTTCAACCATCCCACCACGCCTGTGTCCGGTGCCACGGGGTTCGTCGGTAAGGGACTGGCCGATAGTTGGGATCCCTCCAAAAATAATCAGCTTTCCGGTAGCCTGACTTCACCCGTATTCACCATCGAACGGAACTTCATCCGGTTCCTCGTGGCTGGTCGAGGTTTCTCCCCCAAATCGAGCCTGCAACTCCTCATTGACGGTAAACTCGAATTCTACGCCACCGGCGTCCTAGACCGCAAAATGCGGCTTACAGCCTTCGATGTCTCAGCATTTCTAGGTCGGAAGGCTCAGTTGGTTGTGAGCGATAAGGGAACGTGGGAATTCGTGGCCGTGGACGAGATCGTGGCCAGCGACACGGCCGGCCAAGGGGCGAAAATTTACCATCCGATGTCGCAGTGCGTCGCTGTGGACAATCAGATGGACCTGACGGGAATGCGCTATCTGACGTTGCCCATCAACAATCTTGCCCCTGTGCGGGATTTTGTCTTGGAAGTGGATGGCCAGCGGAGAATGAATCTCAGTTTGCCTCTGGCGATTGATGCCCCTGCTGATTTCTGGGCGTCTTATCCCCTGGAAGGCGGATTGTCCGGGCAGGAGTTGAAAGGGCAAAAACTACGTTTCTATAACAGCGAGCCGGTCGTTTTCAAGCAGGACGCAGAGAAATTCCTCAAGCAAATCAGCCTGTCCACCCAGCCACGGGATATGGATGGCGTTTATCAGGAGCCCGGCCGCCCGCAACTGAGCTTCACGGTGAAACGCGGCAACAATGCGGACCCCAACGGACAGTTTTTTTATGAGGGCCTTTGGCATATGTTCTACCAATACAATCCGGTGGGTTTGTTTCAGGCCGCTCATTGGGGACACGCAACGAGCCCGGACTTGTTCCACTGGACGGAACAGGACATTGCCATTCGCCACGGCATTGACTGGAAGCCCTTTTCCGGATGTGGTGTCGTGGATCACAACAACGACTCCGGTCTGAAGCAGGGCACCCACCCGCCGATCCTGTTGTTCTTTTCCAAGAACGGACTCAAAGACACGGGACTGGCCTTCAGCGTGGATGGAGGCAAAACGTTCCGCGAATATGAGAAAAACCCGCTTTTCCTGACCCGGGATTTTGGCGGCCACGACCCCAAAGTGGTCTGGTATGTCCCGGAAAAGAAATGGGTCATGATCATTCATGACATGAAAGACAAGGTCTGGGGCTTCGACTTCTACGAGTCCAAGAACCTCCTCGACTGGAAATACCTGAGCACCTCGCCCGGTTGGTTCGAAGTGCCCAACTTGTTCGCCCTTCCGCTGGATGGGGATCGCAGCAAGATCAAATGGATGGTGTCCGAGGTGTCCAACACCTACAAGATCGGCGATTTCAATGGCCGGGAATTCATTCCGGAGACGGAGAAAATGAAGATGTTCAATGGTAACTTTGGCTGTCCTCAAAACTTTGATAACGCGCCCGACGGACGCTGCATCATGATGGGCAATCGATGGGGAGGTCAGTATTCCAAGGACGACCCCACCCTGCACATCGGCGGCGGCATGAACATTCCTGTGGACGTGACGCTGCGCACTTCGCCCACCGGCCCGCGCCTGTATCTGAATCCGGTGAAGGAGATCGAAAAGCTGGTTTCCCAAAAGCACGACTTCAAGAACGTTTCACTCAGCGACCTCTCCGCAAAGCTAAACAGTATCAAGCCGGACCTGTTCGACATCGAGTTTGAGTGGGATTCGGCCCAGCAGAAGGATTTCCAACTGAACACCTGGGATCGTAATCTCTTCGCCTTCAATGCAAAGGATATGACCTATAGCGTCGATGGTAAGATGTACAAAGTCACCCCGGTGAATGGCACCATCAAGGTGCGTCTGATCATCGACCGCAGCCTGGTCAGCTTCTATATTAACGACGGCTACGAGGCAGGGAATTGCTATTTGGGCAAGTTTACTCCCGAGTGCAAACAGGCACTGAGCCTGTCAGGAGATGCGGGACAGGCTTTCAAATCGTTCCGAGTCAATGTGCTCCGGCCGACATGGAATATTAAAAAATAATTTTTTACGCATTAAAACAAACAAAAGTAAAACTATAATTTTATAAGAAAAAATGGTCATCATTTGACTACCTGATTATTTAGCTAAAGTTGTGAGTGTTTATGATGTTACAGGTAAGCTCATTTTTAATACAAATAAAGACGTTTTCAAAATAGACAGAAGTGGTTTCTATATTGTTAAGATGGGGAATAAAGTGCAACGAATTCTTATTAACTAAAGTCTGCCTAAATAAATTCAGGAAAATTAATGTGTAAATTATTTTCATCTCAAAATCAGATTGCCGGTGATAAAATAATCACAAGTTTTTTAATGTTGAAAATGAAATAAACAGTAAAACGATTGACTATTTTAATTACCCAAAGTCCAAATTGAAATTGATCAGATAGTTAGTATCTGGTTTTAATTAGAAAAAATGTTTGGTTTCAAACCTTATTTGTCTAAAATCATACTCTTATAATCCTTTGTACTATTAATTTTGTGGCAAGTTTAAATCCAAAGTTGCTACAAAGTTTGAAAAGCTGAAATCGGCAATCAACTTATAGGTATAGGCGTTTAGACCGCAGGATTTCTGGCAATAAATAGTACCTTTGCCAGATGGAAGAAAGAGATAAATTTATAGGTTTAAATTCAATAAAGTTCACGCTTCGTTTTCAC
>CAIRSO010000791.1 GCA_903881215.1 uncultured Bacteroidia bacterium | reverse complement strand
ACGAGGAGTTTCTGAAGAAGATGACGGAATCCTCACCACTTGCTTTTTTGGTTGTAGACAACCGGACAGATGAAATTCTTTTCATTAACCACCAGTTCTGTGAAATCTGGGGTATCAATCACCTCGAAGATCGTATCAGGAAAGGCGAACTGAAGAACAACGACATTATTCCGGATTGTTTACCTGTTCTCAAAGATATTCCTGCTTTTGCAGAGTCGTGCAAACCACTCCAATTTGAGGATAATCGCGTGATAGTTGAGGATGAGATCCCTTTCTCGGATGGTCGTACCATTCGCAGATTTTCAACCCAGATTAGGGATATATCAGATCAGTATCAAGGCAGACTTTACATTTTTGAAGATATCTCAAAAAGAAAGAGTACGGAAAAGCTTGTTGAAGTTCAGCGAGACCTGGTTACCAAATTGAGTGCAACGTCAGACCTTCACGAGGCACTCACATTTATGCTTGATTCGGTATATTTGATTGCAGAGATAGATGCCGGTGGGATTTATCTTTTTGATGAGCAGACGGGAAATCTGGATTTGATTGTATCCAAGGGTTTAACAGCGGAATTTGTGAAGGAAAAATCCACTTTCAGCCCCGGTTCAAATCATGCAAATCTTGTCCTCGACGGGAAACCTATTTACGGCCGGTATCAGCAGGAGGTTTTCCCTTTCATAAAGATTGAATCAAATGACAAAATCCAAAGTCTGGCAGTAATACCTATTATGCATGAAGGTAAAGTGATTGGCTCTTTTAACCTTGCCTCCACAACCTCAACCAGCTTTTATGCCTTCATGCAATCCTCCATTGAGTCATTAGCCATGCAAATTGGAGGTACAATTTTCAGAATCAAAGCAGAAAAGGCACTGCTTTCCAGCCAACAAAATTTCAGATTGCTTTTTGATACCATCGATGACTTCATGTTCATCCTGGATATAAATGGCAATATTCTGCAAACCAACTCTATTGTTGGAAAGCGGTTGGGTTATACGAATGATGAACTTAATCAGCTGCATGTTCTGGCAGTTCACCCACCTGAGCGACGTGATGAGGCTGGATTCATTGTTGGCGAGATGCTGGCCGGAAGAGCCTCCTTTTGTTCGGTTCCGCTCCATACAAAAGATGGAAATCAAATTCCTGTAGAAACAAGAGTTATCATGGGGAAATGGGACGGCAAGGATGTCTTGTTCGGTATTTCCCGGGATGTGACGGAAAGGCAACGGCTTGACGCCGCCCTCAAAATGCAAAGTGCTGCATTTGAATCATTTGCACATGCCATCATCATCACTGATGGTGATGGTAGAATTCAATGGGCCAATTCGAGTTTTTTACGCTTGTCGGGCTACCAGATGGACGAAATTATTGGCAGGACAAATGGAGAACTGATCAAATCCGGCAGGCAAAATAAGCTATTTTACAAAGAGTTGTGGTCAACCATCAAAAGCGGGAAAATATGGAGTGGTGAACTCATCAACAGGAAGAAGAATGGCGACCTTTACCCCGAAGAATTAACCATTACTCCCGTTCTGGATGAAGTAGGCAAAATCAGAAATTTTATTGCGATCACAATCGACATTACAGATCGAAAGGCATTTGAAGAGAGCCTTAGGTCTGCTATTGCAAAAGAAAAGGAGCTGAACGAATTGAAATCACGATTCGTCTCCATGGCATCCCACGAATTCAGGACACCTCTCGCCTCCATATTAATGATGAGCGATTCTCTATTGGCTTATTGGAAAAGGATGGAAGACCAGCAGATTGAATTGAAATTAAAGAACATCAAAGACCAGGTCCAGCACCTTGCAAAAGTGGTCACCGATGTGATGCAGGTATCTAAAATTCAGGAAGGAAAATTGAGTTTTGAACCGAATGAAATCGATTTCATTGGACTTTGCAGCGGAGTCATCAAGGATTTTAACACAGATCAAACCCTAAAAAATAAGATCCAATTTGACTGCAAACTGACTAATTTATGGATGATTCTTGATAGTAGATTGATTT
>CAIRSO010000790.1 GCA_903881215.1 uncultured Bacteroidia bacterium | reverse complement strand
GCGTTTCTATAAGGAGCATATGGTTTTCTTCGAACTTTTGCTGCAATCTTTCCAGCTCCCGTAGAGAAATTTTCATTTTGCCCGTCAGTTTGCTTTTTGCAGGATCATCTGCCGAAAGCCAGAATTTGTGGTAGGAGGTGTACTGAAAACTTTCAAGTTTGTCCGGATCATTTTCAGCTGAATGGTCTAAAACAGATTGCATGATTCGGAATGCAGGATCCTGGCGTGGATAGACTTCAATGGTACTTAACAGGATATCGTCAGGATAAAGATTTACGAGCCATTCGTGGCCTTTGATTTTCGATACGGGAAGGGTCGCAGATTTGAAGCCGATATAGCTGAACTGAACCTGTCTGATACTATCCGGGAGGGTAAATTTTCCGTCAATATTACTGGTAGTGCCATTGTTGCCATCATCAAATCTCAAATAGACAAAAGGAAGGGGTGACTGGTCAGATGCATTGAGAACCTTTCCAGAGATGAACACTTTTTGTGCAGAAGTGGTGAAACAAATAAGAAGGGTTAAAAGCAGGACAGGAAAAAATACTTGCCGACTATTCTTCGTTCTCCTGTAGCTCATTTAAAGACTGGATTAATTGATCGCGGTACTTACCGAACAAAAGGTTAAAACCTTTGTGAAAGATATAGAATATCGATCCAATTAACAAACCAAGAAGCACCAGCATGGAAAATACAACGATCACGATGGCAACTGCGGAAGGATTTCCGTTTACCTGAATCGACTCAAATCCCTTGGTGGCACCAACTAGAAAGCCTAAGCCAATACCGGACATAAGGATGATTACTGCCAGGTAAAATTCCTTTTTGAAAGTATCCAACAGCTTGAGTACTTTTTGAATAGCACCTCTTAGGTCTTGATTGGCAAGGGTTTGCAATTGTAATCGTCTGTACCTGATGATGAAAAGTAAGATAGTCAGCATCAAAATTACATTCACCAACCACTCAAGCAGATTGATCCAAAGCGGAACCTCAAGGTCTGCCTTTAAATTGGCAGGGAAAAGAAGGTCTATTGGCAGGAATTGGTCTGCCAGTGTAAACAGGAAGAAAAGAACCAGAAAACCAATGCCAAATTTTATACTGCGATCCAACCGGGATAAAATACCCGTACTCCTTTTCTTTAAGAGTTCATTAATAGAAGTGGCGTCCAGTTTTTTCCGCTGAACATTATCTGTGGCGGCTTGCTGCCATGCTTTTTTAAATTCGTTCAATTCCATCTAGTTACGCTCTCTGCTTTTAACATGGTACTCCAGTTTTTTCTTGATTCTGTTCATCTTTACCCTTACATAGTTTTGAGAAATACCTGTGATCTCAGAAATTTCCTCGTAAGGCTTATCTTCAAGATAGAGTAATATGATTGATTTTTCTATGCCTGTCAACTCATTAATGGCTTCGTGGAGGAGGTTCAGATGCTCCTCTTTTTCATAATCGTATCCTTCGTCTTCCAAAAGATAGAGCTCTTTCCCAATTTCACTCTTTCTTCTGTTTTTTGCATCTTTCTTAAAATTAGTGATTGCTGTATTGATTGCAACACGGTACATCCATGTGGAAAATTTTGACTGTTCCCTGAATTTGTCGTATGATTTCCAAAGTTGAATCACAATCTCCTGAAAAAGATCTTTGCGATCATCCTCATTGTCACAATAAATTCTCGTGACTTTGTGGATAATCCCCTGATTTTGGGTGATATTTCGCAAAAAATCTTCTTTCACAGCTATTAATTAGTCTCCCGGAGAGGGGGAAAATTACATGAATGAAAATAATACTAGTTTGAGCTCATCTTGAGCATGTTGACTTCGTCTTGTGTGAGGAAGCGCCACTTCCCACGGGGTAGATTTTTCTTTGTCAATCCACAGAAATAGACTCTGTCCAGTTTCACGACCTTGTATCCCAGATGTTCAAAGATACGACGAACAATTTTGTTTTTTCCGGAATGGATCTCAATTCCTACCTGTTTCTTGTCTTCCTCGTCGGCATAACTGACCGAATCGGCTGCTACAAATCCATCTTCCAGTGTCACACCATTGATGATTTCGTCAAGATGGGATTTTGTAACCTTTTGGTCCAGATGGACATGATAGATTTTTTTCCGGTTGTATTTGGGGTGTGTCAACCTTTTGGTCAGATCACCATCGTTGGTGAAAAGCAAAAGTCCGGTCGTACTTTTGTCCAGTCGGCCAACTGGGTAGATTCGTTCATAGCAGGCATTCTGCACAAGATCCATCACCGTTTTATCTGCATGAGGATCTTCAACTGTGGTCACAAACCCTTTCGGTTTATTTAGTAAAACATAAACTTTTTTCTCAATCGATAAGAGTTTTCCGTTGAAACTAACTGAGTCACCTGTCTGCACTTTGTGCCCCATCTCTGAAACAATTTCGCCATTAACCGTCACGCATCCCGTAGCAATATATGTGTCGGCCTCGCGTCTTGAGCACATACCTGAATTGGCAATGAAACGATTCAGGCGAATGGTCCCGTCGTTTTTAGGAGCTTTGGAAAGGGGTTTCCTTTTCTCCCGGTCGAGGCTCTCGATCACATTTCGCTTGCCTAGTTTGCCTCGAAGAACTTTGCCTTTCGGGCTGACAAAACTATCGGTTTCTGTCTCTTCAAAGCGCTTTGCAACAGGTTTGTTGATGACATTCCGACGAAAAATATCTGATGTTCTTTCCTTAAAAACTCTTTTGGGTGCGGTATCCAATTTTTTGGATGCTTCGGGCCGTGATTTGCCAATCCTTTTCCCTGGTGAAGTTAGCGGTGGAATGTCAATTTTCTTTCTGGCTTTGACCACCTCTTCGGGATAGGCTGTCCCTGTTCTAATGACCTTATTGGATCTTCCGGTCGTTCCGGAACCCTCTTCTTTTTTGATACGGGGTCTGCTCCCCGGACTACGTTTCTCGACGGTACGCTTCGAATTGCGCTCCTGTCCTCTTTCTCGTTTCATTTGTTTATAAATTGTTTTTTAACGGCCAAATGGAATAGCCACCTAATCATTTTCGGTTGGCGTGAAAATCTCCTCATGGCTATTTCATGGTATTCAAGTAATTATACAATTCCGCTGCAAATTTCGCAAAAAAAACGGATAAAAAACAGGCGACCAATTCAATGCATGATAATACTTTGTAAAACGACTATATTTTAACAATTTTGTACACCTAAAACCGGATAAATATGGCTCTGATAAAATCAATTTCAGGAATAAGAGGAACGATAGGTGGTAAGCCCGGTGACGGACTGACTCCGCTCGATGTGGTGAAATTTACTGCAGCCTATGCAGCCTGGGCAATCGGGCAGTATTCAGGTAGTCAGAAACTTAAAATTATTGTCGGCCGCGATGCCCGGATTTCAGGCTCAATGGTCAACAGTCTGGTTACAGGCACGCTGACAGGTATGGGATTGGATGTAACAGACATCGGACTGGCCACTACACCGACCACAGAGCTGGCCGTGGTTGCGGAAAAAGCCCAGGGGGGGATCATTCTAACGGCCAGTCACAACCCAAAACAGTGGAATGCGCTCAAGCTGCTAAACAGCGATGGTGAGTTTCTCAATGATGCGGAAGGGAAGAAAATACTGGCACTCGCCGAGGCCAACGAATTTAATTTTGCAACAGTAGACAATCTTGGCAATATAAGCTTCGCCGATTACGCAGAATACCATATTCTGGCAGTTCTGGCATTAAAGCTGGTTGATATTGAAGCAATCAGGAAAGCTAATTTTTGTGTGGCCATTGATGCTGTCAATTCTGTCGGCGGACTGGTAGTCCCGCACCTGCTGAAGGCACTCGGAGTGGCGAAAGTGATCGAGATCAACTGCGACCCTACCGGGGATTTCGCCCATCAGCCCGAACCGCTGCCTGAAAATCTGGTAGAGACCGCAGCAGAGGTTCTGAAAAGGGAAGCTGACGTCTGCTTCGTGGTCGATCCTGATGTGGACAGGCTGGCAATTATCAGTGAGGATGGTTCCATGTTCAACGAGGAGTATACGCTGGTGGCTGTATCCGATTATATATTGCAGCATACTCCCGGAAATACAGTTTCGAATCTATCTTCATCCAGAGCTTTGCTTGATATATCAGAAAAATATGGTGTTAAATATACACCTTCAGCCGTAGGCGAGGTCAACGTTACAAAAGCGATGAAAGAGACGAATGCCGTTATCGGAGGAGAAGGCAATGGCGGAATAATTTATCCTGAAAGCCATTACGGCAGGGATGCTCTGGTTGGAATTGGCCTGTTTTTGACACATCTGGCCAAGAGCGGACTAAAATGTTCAGAATTGAGGGCAAAATATCCATCATATTTTATGGCCAAGAAAAAGATCGAACTCCAACCGGGGATTGACCTCGAATCGGTGCTGCTAAAAATCAAGGCACTTTATCACAATGAAAAGATAACAGACGTGGATGGCGTCCGGATTGATTTCGACCGGGAGTGGGTTCATTTACGAAAATCCAATACCGAGCCGATCATTCGTATTTATTCTGAGAGCAGTACCATGGAAAAAGCTAATATGTTGGCCAACAATATCATCGGAGATGTCAAAAGATTAATTAATTAATTTTTTGTTAATCCTTGGTAGAAAATCACACCATATTGATATTCTGATATATTTTTGCATTCAATTTTTATTCAGGAAAAATTCTTTTCATAGCAAAGACAAAATAACAATTAATACTAAAACAGATGAAAGTTACAGTAGTAGGAGCAGGGAATGTAGGTGCCACATGCGCAGACGTGCTGGCATCGCGCGAAATTGTAAATGAAGTGATTCTTCTTGACATCAAAGAAGGAATCGCAGAAGGTAAGGCACTTGATATCTGGCAAAAAGCCCCAATCAATAGTTATGATACCAAAACCATTGGCGTCACAAACGATTATTCCATGACTGCCAATTCTGATGTGGTAGTCATTACCTCCGGTCTTCCACGTAAACCGGGTATGAGCAGGGATGACCTGATACAGGTCAATGCCGGAATCGTGAAATCAGTTACAGAGAGCATCGTTAAATATTCACCCAATACCATTTTGGTAATTGTATCAAATCCACTGGATGTGATGACTTACCAGGCACATGTCACTTCAGGATTTCCACGTGAGCGAGTTCTTGGTATGGCAGGTATCCTGGATACCGCTCGTTACCGGGCATTTCTTTCAGACGAGTTGAATATCTCGCAAAAGGAAATCACAGCCATGTTACTCGGAGGTCATGGCGACACCATGGTTCCTTTGACACGCTACACCACAGTCGGTGGAATCCCGGTTACGGAACTGGTTTCGGAAGAGAGACTTGAGGCTATTGTTCAGCGTACCAAAGTAGGCGGCGGAGAACTGGTTAAACTGATGGGAACTTCAGCCTGGTATGCACCAGGAGCAGCAGCAGCCCAAATGGTTGAGGCCATTGTAAAGGATCAGCGCAGGATTTTTCCGGTTTGTATTCAGCTGAAAGGCGAATATGGCATCGACAATTGTTACCTGGGTGTTCCAGTCGTACTTGGCAAAAACGGCATCGAAAAGATCTTTGAACTGCAGCTCAACGAAAAGGAGGCGGCCATGATGAAAGTGAGCGAAGGTCACGTTAGAGAAGTGATGGTGGTGCTTGATGAGCTGAATAAATAACGAACAGTGAATAACGAACAGTGAATAGTGAAGCCGTTTCATCTTTTGGGGCGGCTTTTTTATTTTTGGCACTGCACGTTCCTCCCTGTTCACTATTCATTGTTCTCTATTCGTTGTTCACTATTAAAAGCTTAACATGAAAAAAACTCGCAATATCCCACTGGAGGTAGTGTTGCTCGAAGAAGATACCATTCATTTGCTTGTTGAGGCCGTGGCAACCGGACTGGAAAATCATTGGTGGGTGGTTGATACGGGTGCATCCAAGAGTGTTGTCGACAGGGCAGTGGCAACACATTTTGTGGGAGAGGAATCCGCAGGTGCGATGGCCACTGGATTAGGTCAGGAGATGGTGGAGACGTCAACAGGGCTCCTTAGCCATCTTAGTTTGGGTGGATACCGGTTTGAGCCTTTGCAGGTTGCAGTAGTGGATCTTCATCACATCAATGACGAATATGCCAAATATTCAGATAAAAAAATTGTCGGACTACTTGGCAGTGACTTTTTTTATAGGGAGAAGGCAATTATTGATTATGATAGTAAGCTGATTAGGCTATAAGATGACTTTTCGGGTCGACCAACTATTTAATATCAAAAAAATAAATATCTTTGCGCACTAGTTTTTTTAGGATTAGGAAG
>CAIRSO010000789.1 GCA_903881215.1 uncultured Bacteroidia bacterium | reverse complement strand
TCCAATGCTGTGGTCCCGTAAATTATCTGGTAAAAATTGATTCTGTCAGGTCTATATCCGGGCACTTTAGTTCACTTTAGGCACTCCAGGCACTATCGCACAAATTATCCATCTTTCAAATAGTTGTTTTTTCCTCCGCAATTAAAACAAAATCGCAATAAGCTTTGTTATTAGTTCGTTTTGATTATTGACGGATGAAATAACTGCTCCCCATCGTTTGCAACGAGGAGGTCGTTTTGAGTCAGTTCCCTTTTGAGGGAAATTTATATCTATTCATGCACTAGCCTTCTTCGCTTATGTTGGTTTATTTCTCACTAAATGGGATTATTCTTTCGGCATTGTTGTTGTTCTTCAATGCCAGGAAATTTCCATCCTTCATTTATCTAAGCCTGTTCGTTTTCTCAATAAGTCTTTACAGTTTCATGCAATATGTGGTGCTCTATTCGAAATCAGTTCTGCTGGTTACCCTATTTAATTGCCATTTCACCTTTATCCTTTACCTGACAGGGCCTTCAATTTACTGGTACATTCGAAGTGTTTTGACAGATAATCACCGGTTATCGAGAAAAGATCTCTGGCACCTGGTTCCAATGGTAGTTTACGTTATTTCGGTTATCCCTTACTTTGTTTTGCCACTATCTGAAAAACAAGTCCTTAGTCAGGAAATAGTTAATGACCCCGGTTTTCTGTCTGTTCACAATTTCAGTCTGCTTGGAGAATTATTTACCAACCAATTTCTTTATGTTGGTCGCCCGTTGATTGCTCTTGGTTATATCTTGTGGTCAATTGGAATGTTTATCCGTTTCCTGAAACGGAAAGACGATTTTTTGGTCTTCTCGCACCAGAAATTCATGATCAAATGGCTATTTGTTTTTTTTGGGTCCTCGTTTGTTCTTGTGGCAAGCCATCTTTTTTTGATGATCAATACTTGGCAAATAGATTCAAATGAACTGTTTTTTACATTCAACAGCTTGCAGCTTTCATCAGTCTTGGGCCTGACCATCTTATTGGTTTCGCCGTTTTTCTTCCCCGAAGTACTCTATGGAATGCCCCGGTTGCCGGTTCAACTCTCCGGTGCAGGCAATGTCTCCGAAATCGGCGGGTTAATGGAAGAAGAGAACGCAAAATACATCCCAAATTTTGAAGCCGATTATCTGAACAAGATTGGGATCAAGATAGACCACGCGATGCAAAACGAGCAACCCTATTTACAGATTGATTTAAACATGGCGCGTTTTTCAGTAATGGTGGATGTTCCCTTTCACCATCTGTCCTATTATTTCAGGGAGGTTAAAATGCAATCTTTTAATGATTTCCGAAATGACTGGAGAATTATTCATGCAAAGAAATTGATCCTTGAAGGTAAAGCAGCCGGGCAGACATTGGAGGCTATTGGTTTGCAGTCAGGATTTACCAGTCGAATCTCCTTTTTTCTGGCGTTTAAGAAAGCCGAAGGAATTGCTCCCGCGGAATTTCTGGCTAAAAGGAGCCAGGATTCTTCCTCAAATTAGAAATCTTGTTATAAAATTGAGATTTTGATACAAGGTTTCTCCCTTTATTTCAATATTCTGTCCAAACTGATCGCATCTTTGAAAATTAATTTTAATATCGATAAGGATGTTAAGGTATTTTTCAATAGCAGGTTTGATTCTTTCGGGAATATTGTTGTATTTGAACACACGGAGTTTTAGATCGATCCTTTACTTGGGTGTTTTTTATTTTACCATCAGTCTGTACGGATTTAGTCATTATGTTCTGCTCTATTCGAAATCGGCGTTACTTGTCAGCTGTTTTTTTGTAAACGCTACTTTCACTTTTTATCTTATAGGGCCAATGTTATACTGGTACATCCGCAGCACCTTGACCGACAATGCAGGTTGGAAGAAGAGTGATTTTTGGCATTTGATACCACTTCTGGTTTATTTAGTTTCGGCACTCCCTTATATATTTTCTCCCTGGTCGTACAAAGTTGATATTGCCTCGTCAATTGTAAATGATCCCGGATTTATGGGGACATTCCAAGCAACAATTTTGTCGGAGATCTTTTCGAATACAGCGGTTTACCTTAGTCGTCCGGTGCTGGTTTTGGGTTATAGTATCATGGCTTTGGTATTATTTATTCGATTTATCAGAAAAAAAAAGTATCAAGGGTTCTCTCGGGGCAGTTATATATGATCAGATGGCTCTCTGTCTTTCTTGGATTTCAATTGATATTAATTACCAGTTACCTGTTCGCGATGTACATCACTTTTACGGCATCTTCCGATGTGTTTTTCGGCATCAATCTTATACAGGTTCTGTCTGCAGTGGGGATGACCGGATTATTGGTCTCACCGTTGTTCTTTCCGGGTATTTTACATGGGCTGCCCAGGGTTCCTGATGACATTTAAAACAGACCTGACAGGTTTTCAAAACCTGTCAGGTCTGCTCTCAGCGGTTTATCAGCTCTTAGTTCTACTTTTGATTCGTATCTGTGATATACTCAATGCCATACAAAGGAATATTGGTCATCCCTGTCTCTTCTTTGTAATTGGCAAGCGAAGCTCTGATGGCACTTTTTGGCCTGTATTTTTCACTTGCCAGTTGCGATGGTACACTTTGCCACACCATTCGTATTCGTGGAACTATTTCGTTGGGTGCATGTTTTGAGAAATCGGCTTCGTAAGAGTCAAAAATTCTTTTTTGTATGCGTTTGGTTTCGGTTCGGTCGTTGTTTTGTGTAAATAATGAAACTACCTCCGGCATTCCACCGACATAATAATAGGTTTTTAAATATTCGAGTAATTTTTCTTTAAAAATCCCGCCCGGCCTGCTGCTTGAATCTCATCTAAAATTATCAGGATAAATGAATTACAAACAACGCGAATCAAGAGTTAAATCGCGTAACAGGCTGGTTTGTTGTAGTTAGGGACGAAATGCACTCTCCTCTGTGCCCATGGCCGAAAATTCAGAAATGAAAAACTATGTTTCAAAATCGTGAAATTGAAACATAGTTTACCCCTAAAATCTTGCTTCCAAGGTCTAAAAGTCCAATTTTTGCGAATTGTTTTTATTGGATAAGTCTCAAAATATGTTTGATATTTCAAAATGTCTTTTCGATAGATTACAAAAATAAAAGGATCTGAAATTTTTAAATCAAAGAATAGAAGTCTGAACAGATCAATTTCAATAATAAGATTAAGCATAAAATCATGGAAACAAGGAAAATTTTAGCTTTGGTTTTTTTGGCGGTAGCGATAAGCATCAACGCTTTTTCGCAAAGCATCGGCATCAATGCCGATGGAACTGCGCCTGCCGGCTGTGCCATCATCGATGTA
>CAIRSO010000788.1 GCA_903881215.1 uncultured Bacteroidia bacterium | reverse complement strand
TGACAAACAAATTCTGCTTAACTTCCAGATTGTCTGAATAATAGATATTCAGTAATGGATTTAATTCAAAAGTTTCAGTCATTGGGAGGATGTAAATGCTGGATTTGGTTTCATCCCTGTACCAATTAGCATAAGGGCTCATATAGGAAGCAGAAGAAAGACTTGATTCATTACCTGAATAATCCCTATTGGAAAAACTTGTATTAATACCCATTTTCATCCAATCAGTAATATTTGCTTCTACGTTACTCCTAAATGAATACCTAGAAAATTTATCGTTTTTTATCACTCCATTCTGCTTGGTATAAGCTCCTGAAATAAAATAGTTGGCTTTTCCACTATTCCCTGAAAAGCTAAGTTCCTGGTTGGTCATCGGAGCGTTTTGCTTTATTTCATTGTAAGGATCTGTGGTAACACCTTTCAAATAATTGTCAACCTCTTTGGGTCTTAGATAGGTGGCAATATCTGAAGGGACATTGGATATTGCCAAGCCATTGGCAACTCTTCCATCCAGTACTTTCTGGATATATTGTTCTGCATTTGAATAACTTGGGATATGGCCAAAAGAAGAAAAACCGTAATAAGAGTTATAAGAGATGACGGGTTTGGCAGATTTCCCTCTTTTTGTGGTGATGATCATGACTCCGTTGGCTGCACGTGAACCATAGATTGCTGCAGAACTTGCGTCTTTCAGCACATCAATTGATTCAATGTCATTGCTGTTGATATCTGACAATGCACCTGTATAAGGTACACCATCCAGAATCAGCAATGGATTGTTGCTTGCTGAAATTGAGGCCCTTCCCCTGATTTGAATGGAGCCATCCGTACCTATTCTTCCATTATCGGTCACATTAACACCTGCAATAGAACCTCGTAGCGCCTGCATGGGACTCACGTTGATCATGGTTGACTTTTGGCCCATATCCACTTTTGCAACTGCTCCCGTTAAATCCTTTTTTCTTGAAGTACCATAGCCAATGGCAACAATTTCTTCAATCCCAACAGTTTCTTCTGCTAAGGAAATGTTGATATTAGTTTGGTTTCCAATAGCCACCTCCTGCGTTTTCATTCCAACAAACGAAAAGACAAGTGTTTTGGCATCAGAAGGAATTGTCAGGGAAAAATTGCCATCATTGCCTGTGATTATTCCTGTTGTAGTTCCCATTACAACCACAGAAACACCTGGAAGTGTTGCCCCATTTGAATCAGTGACTTTTCCTGTCACTTTTTTTGTTTTTGTATCCTGATTTGCATCCACTTTCGTAATCACAATATTCTTGTCAATTACAGTGTAATTGTATTGATCCCTGTCAAGGACTTCGTTCAAGATCTGATCGATGTTAGCTTTTTTAAGGTCGAGCGTGTATTGTCTGGTTAAGTCCAGCTGATCGGTCTTGAAGAGGAACCCAAATTCGGTCACATGCTCAATCTCGTCAAAGAGCTGTATGATGGTAACATCCTTCACATTTAGGTCAAATCTGGTTGCCTGACCATAGGTGCCGGCCGCAATGGCCATCCCCGAAAGGAACAATAAAACGGCGGTTAGTTTCATGACGATGAATAACTTCTTAATTCCAGACCATTGCCGGTCTTTGAAATGTTTTTTTTTCATACATTTGTTTGTTACTTGTTTAATAATTGATCCGGGAGATCGGTCAAAATTTACCGGATCGTTAATTTTCAGAAACATGAACCGGGATAGTCTCAAGCTACCCGGTTTTTTCGTTTGGTTTGTTCGATTATACCATAGGCATTTTCAAAATTTAGTAAATTATTATCAAATCAGGTTCTGTTGGCTTTTCAATGATCCGGTAATTGAAATGGGTTGTAAGTTTCAGCATTTTCAAAATATGCTGGGCCGTTGTCGATTTTTTGATGTTACCCGTATACCTGTAATCCTTGAATTTCTCGTTTTCGAACCGGAACTCTACATCGTACCAGCGGCTAACCTCCTTGAAAATATCTTCGAGTCGCTGGTCCCGGATCACAAACTTGCCCTCCCGCCAAGCGGAAAGCACATTGTTGGCAATCGGTTTGATCTCTATTTTTTCAGTGTCGGAAGTGTAGATGGCATTGTCTCCAGGTTTCAGAATTGTGAGGGAATTGCCTTTGCTGCTCAATATTTCAGCTTCTCCTTCTACCAGAGAAGTTTCGATTTGATTTTCAGTGGGATAGGCTTTGATGTTAAAGGTGGTTCCCAAATCTTTGATGGTTAGTTTGCCGGCTTTGATCAAGAAGGGGGAGTTCTCATTGTGAGTTACTTCAAAGAAAGCTTCACCGGTCAATTCCGCGAGCCGCCGCTTGCCTTTGGGATCATCCCGGTAGGTGAGTTGTGATCCTGAATTGAGCCATATTTTGGTGCCATCGGCCAGCTCAACGATACTGACACTGCCTTTCAAAGCTGAAAATTTTTGCATGCCGGTTCCGGCAATCTCTGTATTCCTTGCTGAGAAATAGTATCCTGATAGTCCGCCGATGGCAAGCATGAACAGGACGATGGCAGCATACTTCAATACCTGTTTCCCGATGGAATAGTTGCGCTTTTGTGCCGGCTGTTGGATCTTAGATAGGAAAGCAAGGTATTCTGCTTCAATGTCCATCTCCTTGTTTTGCATAGAAGAACGAATCCACAAACTTTTGATCTCATAGAACAACTCCTCGTCTGCCTTGTTTTCACTTAAACCATGGTAGAAAGCCTCTTTCTCTTCTGAATTGGCTTCTCCTGACAGGATGCGGGACAATGAAAGATGATCCATATTTCTAGCTATTTATGAATTAACTGTTACATATCATAAGTTCGTTTACATTCTAAGGAGACATTTGAGTCTCAGGAGTTCGTTTACAATCCCCTAGGGGATTCGCCT
>CAIRSO010000787.1 GCA_903881215.1 uncultured Bacteroidia bacterium | reverse complement strand
TTGTTTCGATGGAATCACTAAAGACATTGATCATATTTAGCTGTTCCGGATTGTAACTGATTAATCCACGCTGCATTCTTGTCCATTCCAAAAGATTTTCGAGAAGTTTGAACAATCCTGTTGCTGATTCTTTCATACTTCCAATCATGGTCTGAATCTCTGCCATATCGTATGCCTGTAAATTTTCGGCCATAATTTCTGTAAACAACATAAAAGTGCTAAGTGGTCCTCTTACATCATGTGCAATGATCGAGAAGAACTTATCCTTTTCGGAATTCGCTACCTGTAGTTCTTTGTTTATACGCTCTAACTCTTTGTATTTTTCTTTAAGTTCAAATGTTTGCTCTTCAATTTTGTTTTTCAATGATTTTCTTTGACGTCTATGCTCCAGTTCTCTCATTTTTATGAATAAATAAATAAGAGTCACAATTCCAACAATCACCAGAGCATAAAACCACCAGGATATCCACCAGGGAATCCTGATCATAAATGGGTATTTAAATTCTCTGCTCCAGATCCCTTCACTGTTCATGGCTTTTACCTTAAAAAGGTATTTGCCGGGTTCCAGATTCGCATAGGTTATTTCAGTAAGATCTGTAGTAGAACTCCAATGGTTGTCCAACCCTTCAAGTTGGTATTGGTATCTGATTTTCGGTGTTTGCTTCTGGGAAATTCCGATAAAACCAAGGGTGAGGAAATTATTGTCGTATGCAAGCCTTAGATTTTCTGGTAGAAAATACCAATTAGAAATTGAATCGAACTTAATGTCACTAATTGTAATACTGTTCTCCAAAATTATACTGGTGTCTTTTCTGGAATCAATTTCAATCCATGGGACATCTTCGTGAAAGAGCTTAATATCGGTTAGCTGAATATTCGGAGGAACAGTATCCGGAATTTCTTCCTTTGGACGGATAGCCGTCAAACGATTGGTTGAACCGACCCACATGGTACCTTGCTTATCTTCGAGCATTGAATTAAGATTACAACCAATTCCCAGAAATCCGTCATCGTAGGAGAAATTCTTAATAATGAATGGTTTGGATCTATCAACATTGAAATGTAATTCATTAGCCTTGATGATATTCGGTCCGATGCGGGTGCCAATCCACAAATTACCCTCCCTATCTAACCGCAAACTGGAGATATAATCATTACTCAATCCCTTGCTCTTGTTAATGGTTATCATGTTAACCCCATCAAAACGAATGAGTCCGCCGCCCTGTGTACCGAACCACATATTCCCTTCCTTGTCTTGCAAAATACTGGCAACGGTATTATTGCTTAAGCCTTCTGCCATAGAAAACCGGGTAAATTGTTTACCATCAAATCTGGTAACTCCGCCGCCATCCGTGCCAAACCAAAGCACACCTTTATTGTCTTCAAGAATGCAAAGTATTTTGTTGTTGCTGAATCCTTCTTTCTCAGAAAAATTCACGAATCTTTTGCCATCGAATTTCGATACTCCCCCACCATAGCTACCGATCCAGAACTGATTGTTTCTGTCTTTCAAGATACAACGAATAGAATTGTGGCACAGGCCTTCTTTTTGTGTATACTGCCGGAAATATTTTCCATCAAAAATTGTTACCCCACCACCGTCACTTCCAAACCAAATGTCTCCATTGATATTTTCACGAATGGTATACACAAAATCATTTGACAAAGTCTCTTTCAGGGAATAAGCCGCAAATTCCTTCCCATCATACTGCGTTAGTCCACCACCATATGAAGCGAACCACAGACTTCCCTTTTTATCTTGCATCATGCCATAGACTTTATTACCTGCAAGTCCTTCAATATCTGTATAATGCTCAAATAGATTTTTATTGTACCTAATCAATCCACCATCGCGAGTACCAAACCACAAATTTCCCTGCCTTCCTATTAATGAACAGCGGATATATTTATTTGTTACACCATTATCCTCTCCATAGTTCTGAAAAATCCGGCCATCAAACATTGAGATACCTCCGGAAGTTCCTAACCACAACACACCATTCTCCTCCTGCATGACAGACAAAACAGTATTATTGCCTAATCCTTGTTTTTCTGTGTATTGGCTAAAACTTTGGCCATCATACTTTACAATCCCCTGGTTGTAACTTCCAAACCAGATATTTCCCGTCCTATCCTGGAAAATTGAACCAATATGTGTCGCTGGACAGCCCTCTTTTACTGAATAATTCATGAAATTCTGACCATCGAACTTCGAGATTCCATTGCCAAAAGTTCCAAACCATAGTGCGCCATCCTTATCCTGAATGACTGATCGGATTTGGTTACTGGGTAACCCCTCACTAGTCGTATAATGGGTAAAATATTTCCCGTCAAACATTGAAACTCCACCTCCGGAAGTTGCGATCCAATATTTTCCCGATTTGTCCTGAATAATACAATTGACAATATTATTGCTTAAGCCCTCTTTTTCAGTGTACTGTGTAAATGTTCTTCCATCAAAGCTGAGAATTCCACCACCAAAAGTTCCAAACCAAAGGGTGCCCGATCGATCTTCTATCATACAAAGTACAATTGAGTTTCGATGTGTACCGTTTGAAATATCAAAATGTGAGAGATTTCTGCCATCATAACGAGTGACCCCATCTTCGCTGCTGAACCAAAGATTTCCGTTTCTATCCTGCAGCATGGAACGAATCTGATTTGTCTTCAGTCCCTGGATGGTTCCAAAAGAGGAAAATCCATTCGGATTGTTGTCTTTACTGGATGGATTTTTCGCCACCACAACTTCAGGAGCCCGTGTTTGAAAAATCAATCCGTTTGAAGCAACTTTTACTGGTTGAGAGAAACCGTTTGATCCCGGAGTGCAAGTCATAGGGACACCTGCGCTAAACTTAAGTGGTCCTTCACTGATTTTGGTATGTGCCCTCTCTTTGACAACTGTTGGTTTAACTGCCAGAACAATCCTGGGTTTTCCGG
>CAIRSO010000786.1 GCA_903881215.1 uncultured Bacteroidia bacterium | reverse complement strand
TAATCGGTCATGAAATCAGTCACCTTTTTGAACTTTCCAATATTTCCAAAACCGAGCTATTGCAAGAGAAAGAGAAATTGATCTCACACCTGTTTGTCCTGAAAGAAGGAGTGGCTTTCTTCTCTCCACAAAAGAAAATAATTCTTAACAACAGCCATTTTATTTTCTACATCAATATCATTTCTGAAGAATCAACAATTGCAGCAGAGCATATTTTCGATGTACCTGAATTCAGCGCCATTACAACTTTTGTCAACAATACACTCGCAGACAATAATAATTTCACCCTCAATGAACTGCCCCGAATTGAATATTCAGTCCAGAGGGATGGATCCCATTTTCAGATTCAATGCATTATTTTCCAGGATAAAAGTTTTGAAATTCTGATTACCGATAATACCCAGCTGATGAAGAGAAGTATGATGAAACAACAGATTACTTCAAACATTTCGCACGAGCTCAAAACCCCAATTTCAACAGTAAAAGGATACCTTGAAACGTTGCTGAATAATCCTGAAATGGATCCTAAAAGACAGCAATATTTTATCAGCAAAGCACACAGCCAATCAGAAAGACTCACCCAGTTGGTAAACGACATTGCCTTGCTTAACAAAATTGAAGAATCATCAGAACTATACCCCAAAGGAAGAATTGATGTCAAAAAAATTATTGACGAGGTCATTGAAAGTTTCTATGATCTAATACAGCAAAAATCTGCTGTTATTGAGATTTCAATCATCAACCGTGTTTTTGTTAATGCCAACTATTCGCTTTTGTTCTCAGTATTCAGGAACATGATGGAAAACTCATTGCATTATGGTGGCGAGGGCATTACGATCAACCTCTCCAATTACCATGAAGATGACAACTATTACTACTTCTCATTTGCAGACAATGGCCCCGGTGTTGATGAAGAACACTTGCCAAGAATTTTTGAAAGATTCTACAGGGTAGACTCCGGTAGATCACGTAAACAAGGAGGAACCGGACTGGGTTTGGCGATTGTGAAGAATGCCATTCTCAGTTTCAAAGGAGAGATTTCGGCCAGGACGAGGAAAGGCGGCGGACTTGAGTTTATATTCTCTTTGCCGAAGTAAGAGGAAGACTGGGGGACTGGGAGACTTGGAGAAATACCGGTCCCTGAGCGGAGTCGAAGGGTCGAGGGGGAGAAGGGGTGACTGGGCGAGTGGTTAAGAGACGAGAAAAAGAAACGGGGAAACCAGGAAACGGAGAAGCTAGTAGCGGGAATTGACAATGAGAAAATTGAAATTTTTAGGTTATTTTTGTTCCTCCCTGACTAATCGGAATTCTCATTATGCAAGAAAAAATTGATTCACTCAATCAACAACTGGCCGGTGCAGATGCCATCGGATTGCTTTCATACTTTTTAACCGAATACAAGGACCGGATTGCGCTCGCCAGTAGTCTTGGATTGGAAGATCAGGTATTGACTGAGATGGTATGCTTTATCGATCCATCGATAAGAGTTTTCACGCTGGATACCGGCCGTCTATTCCCAGAGACCTATGATCTGATTCACCGCACAAACCAAAAATACGGCATACAGATGCAGGTGTACTTTCCGGAGGCGCAGAATGTGGAAGAAATGGTTCTTTCCAAAGGGATCAACCTTTTTTACAATTCTATCGAGGACAGGAAAACATGCTGCAATATCCGGAAAATTGAACCCCTGAAAAGAGCTTTTGCCGGACTCGATGTCTGGATCTGCGGACTAAGGAGAGACCAGTCTGTTACAAGATCTGAAATGCAACCCATCGAATGGGATGAAAACAATGGCCTCATCAAATTAAATCCTTTGATCGATTGGACCGAAGAAAAAGTCAGAGCTTATATTAAAGCACACAACATCCCATACAATCCGCTTCACGACCGTGGTTTTCCGAGCATCGGCTGTCAGCCGTGCACCAGAGCCGTCCTACCCGGTGAAGATCTTCGGGCCGGCAGATGGTGGTGGGAAAATCCGGACACCAAAGAGTGCGGGCTGCACAAACGGTAACATGCTATAAGAGACCAATGCTCGTTCTGCCACTCCCCAAGTCTCCCAGTCTCCCAGTCCCCCCGTCTTTCAAACCTCCATCATAGCACCAATTTACCCCACACGCCATGCCAACTCAAAACCGTCGTTCCTTCATCAAAACAGCCGGACTAGGAAGCTCGCTCATTGGGCTTTCCGGTAGTTTATCGGCTGTGGGATTATCATTTCCTGACCAAAAAGCCAATAAACTCCCTCGCTGGCGCGGATTTAACCTGCTCGATTTTTATACATCGAAACCGTTAAATCTCACGGGCCCAAAAGGTCCGGGCAGATCTACCGAGGATGATTTCAGATGGATGTCTGACTGGGGTTTTGATTTTGTGCGTATTCCGGTCCAATATCCGAGTTATCTAAAATTCGACCAGGGCGCTGACAAGGAGAAACGAATCAAGCCGGAAGAGGTCTTTGATTACAATGAGAATGCGCTTGAGGAGATTGAGAAACTGGTCTTTTTGGCGCACAAATATGGATTGCATGTGAGCCTGAATCTTCATAGGGTTCCTGGATTTTGTATCAATGCGGGATTCAATGAACCTTTCAACCTTTGGAAAGACAATGAGGCTCAACAGGCTCTTTTTACACATTGGGGTATGTGGGCCAAGCGGTTTCAAGGTATTTCAGGTAAGAAGCTCAGCTTTGATCTCATCAATGAACCTTGCTTCCGCGAAGACATGAACGATCAATTTGGGAAAAGGACAAAGATTCCCGGCGAAACTTACCGAATGATCGTACAAGGATGCCTGGAAGCAATTTTGAAATACAATCCAGACCGTTTGGTGGTTGCCGACGGCAACAATGGCGGAGGGGATGTCACGCCCGAACTCAACGATCTGACGGTTGCGCAAAGCTGCAGAGGATATTATCCCGGAGATGTTTCGCATTACAGGGCGCCTTGGGTATGGAAGAATCCGGATGATGCGCCAAAACCAGTTTGGCCGGGCACCATTAAAAACAAGGAATTCAGTAGAAAGAATCTGGAGGATTTCTACCGTCCCTGGATTGAGGTCGTTCAAAAAGGTGTCGGAGTTCATTGCGGGGAGTGTGGTTGCTACCGCGAAACCCCGCACGAAGTCTTTCTCGCCTGGATGACTGATGTGCTTGATATCCTGACGGAAAACAACATTGGATGGGCTTTCTGGAATTTCAGAGGAGATTTTGGGGTAATGAATTCGGGCAGAAAAGACATTGAATACGAAGATTGGCATGGTCATAAACTGGACAGAAAGATGCTTGAAATGCTTCAAAAACACTGAAAAAGATGTTAGCGGTTAGCTATTAGCCCGTTAGCAATATGGGGTTAGCAGTTAGCTTCTAAGGTAGCCTCACCACCACAAATTTGCAATTCCATACCTTCTAGAGCTCCGGAGGAGCGACCTGTTTGTAGCAAACGAATGACGATCAAAGACAGAGCTCCGGAGGAGCGACCTGTTTGTAGCAAACGAATGACGATCAAAGACAGAGCTCCGGAGGAGCGACCTGTGAATCTTCCATCCTAGGAATGATGAATAACCGAACGATTCCTAACAGATCGCACCTCCGGTGCTCCATTCCAATACGCCACAAATATTCTACAAACAGATCACCCCCGCCGGGGGCTGGAAAAATGCGAGCCCCCAGCGTTGAGCCTTTAGCCTTAAATCTTTAACCATGAATCTTTAACCCTGAACTTTTAACCTGTAGCCTTTAACCTTTAGCAAAAATCTTTAACCCTGAACTTTTAACCTGTAGCCTTTAACCTTTAGCAAAAATCTTTAACCCTGAACTTTTAACCTGTAGCCTTTAACCTTTAGC
>CAIRSO010000785.1 GCA_903881215.1 uncultured Bacteroidia bacterium | reverse complement strand
CCGCTGATTCAATAAATGAACCCTCAATAAATTTGATTTTAGGTAATACTTTCCAGTAAGATAAAATCATATTCCTTTCATTGTCACTTCTTGAACCGTAAAGGAGCTCTGCAAATACAGGTTCGATAGTTACTACGTTTTTGTTTTCTAACAATGATTCCATTTCATTAACGAAAACTGGATTTGATTTAAAGAATTCAATCCAAATAGTTGTATCTACTAAAATCATATTTACCTTGTATTGCGTAACGTTTCTGCGTCAAAGCCATCTGCAAACTGTAAAGGGGTTTTACGCACCTCACTATTCAATTTTTGAATTCTTTTAATATAAAGCCAATCAGAAAGAGCCTTTACAAGACTATCTGTGATGTTTTTTCCTTCGGTATATTCCTGGACATCGTGAATTATATCATCAGGAATCAATGCTGTTACTTTCATGTCGTACGATTTTATAATACGATATAAAAATACGATAATTCAATCGTATTTACAAATTGATTTTAACTCTTTTATTCTCCCATTTAATAATCAACCCAAACATCAAACCTTTTTACCAAGTCCATTCCTTTTTATCAAAATCATTTTCAACATCAATTACCTCATTCTCCGGTATAAATCCTTTGGCAATGGCTGCGTGAAATTGCTGTTCCCAGTTACTTCTTGATTTATTCCTTCCAAGGGGGTTATGATCAACGCGCCATCTTTCGCCTTAATATCAACCTGTGTTGCATCTCCAAAAGCGGTTAGAAGCTTCTTGGGAATGATAAGCCCTTTTGAATTACCTATTTTCACGATTGTCGTTTCCATATTGAAATATCTTTATGCAAAGGCAGTAATTGTTATAACATGTTATAACAATTATTACCTTTTTTTCTTGTCGCCATTAGCCCCCTTTCCTTTAGGTGAAAGGCTGCATAAGGGAGATGATCAGACAAATTTATCCACATCAATTGTTTCATCAAAATACTTAATCAGCTCCTTTTTGTGGGTGATAAAGAGGATCGTGATGTCTTTCTTCAGATCCAGTAAAATGTTGATGATGTGCTGTTCGTTTTTGGAGTCGAGTGAATTTGTAATTTCATCCAGAAGCAGCAGAGAGGGTTCTCGCAATAATGCTCTCGCAATGGCCAGTCGCTGACGTTCACCGCCCGAGAACTGTTGTGCATTGTTACTCATTATCGTATCCAATCCTTCCGCCTGCTCACGTACAAACTGTCCGGCATTAACTCGATCAAGGGTTTGCCACATGGCAGAATCTGAAATCCGACCATTTCCCATCGCCAGATTTTCGCGCAACGATGAATTGGTGAAAACAGAATCCTGCGAAACATAGGCAATGGAATTATGCCAGGTAGCCCTATCCAGCTGACCTAAGTCCTGACCATCAATTTGTATTTTTCCCTGTCCGGGGATAAGTATTCCGGTCACCATATCCATTAGCGTAGTTTTCCCGATGCCGGATGAGCCAATGATTCCTGTGATATTTCGAGCTGGAACAGTGAGGTTAAGATGTTCAAATATCGGTTTGTCCTGGTTGTATCCGAATGAAACATTTTGAAAGGCAATCTCTTTTTTCAGGCTAATTTTTGAGGTAGTGGTATCCCTTAAAACAGAAGAATCCTTCAATTTTGCTTCCAGCTCATTTTTCATGGCCATTGTGTTTTCGAACGACGGAAACAAGCTGATAATTTGTATGTAGGTGGTGTGAATCTTCATGAGTTGGGGGAATATTCTGGAAAAGAGTAAAATCAATATTAGGAATGACGAGAGTGATAAGCCTCCAAATTTATACCCTGCGTAAACAACCAGACTGAGAATCGCGGCACTGGCAATGGAATTAATTGTTTGTGGGGTTAAGCTTAACCTGATCATCCGTTTCCGCTCTTTGGCAAATTGCTGATTTTGCTCGTTAAATCGGTCGAAATGGTATTTTTCGGTTCCATGGATCTTTGCAAATTTGATCGCATCCCAGAAATCATCAAATTGTTTGTAGAGGTAACGGTTGGTGAAAAAATTATCTCTTCCAACTGTATAGGTCCGGGTGATGTAACGGTTCATAAGCAAATACATTACTAACCCGCAGAACAAAACAAACAGCGTAAAATAAAGGGATACCAGGACGGCCAAGCTGACATAGATGAAAGTAATGGTCATTGCTGACAGCATGGACAACAGATGGAAATTCAATCCCGTGATGTTTGGTATTTCGGAAGTGAGGATATGAGAGAATTCGTTGCGGTTTTGTCCAGACAGGTATCCCCAGTCGGAAAGAATCAGCTTGTTGAAGATATCTTTTCGGATATTGGCAGTATATTCCTGCTGGACATCACTCTGCCAAATTGATTTCGCATATAATATCAATGAATTAAACAGGATAAGGCAAAGATAGAGACCTAAAATCAGTTCAATATTGATGGTAATTCCCAAGAAGCTGACCAGCTTATCCAGCACTTCAAAAATCCTGTTTTTCCCAAATGAATTCTTTTCAAGCATTTGCAGCAGGGGAACCAGCGTAACGATACCGACTCCCTGACTCAACCAGAAAAGAAGGTTGGTCAGGAAAATCCCAATATTCCTGGCGGGAGAAAACCGGTAAAACAGGGTATAGAGATTCAGTATTTTTTGGGGATGATTCATTTATTAACAGTTGTATAGAATATTTTTAAATACCGAAGCATCTGACCCAGTTTTATTTTAACCCTGATCCCAGTAAAAACGATTAGCCGGTAAAACCTTTGGAATAAGGTCCGTCTAGAAATCGAGGCAACAGCTACCACATCCTCTGAGGTAATGGTCTCGGTTTGGATCATCGCATCACCTTTGGTGGTGATCGAGCTAACCTGATCCTCTCCGGCAAAGAGATCAATTTGGATAATCCGGTGTAGTATAAAACTCCCATTGTACCGGAAAAGGATGATCTCTTGCGGCTTTAGTTCAGTCGCAACGCAAGGGTGCAGCATGACAGAATCGATTCCGTTAAGCAACAGCGGACTCATGCTGTTGCCACGCACCTTTAGCTTAACCGACATTCCGGCATTTATGTACTCTTCGATGATCTTCAGAGCCGCTGAATTGGGGATAATTTTCGTTTTCATGACCATTTATTGGAAAATGGTGGTTTTCACCAGCTCTGCGGCGGATTTGTCAGGCAGACATTGAAGACGGTAGACCGGGATTGTTTTTACTACCGTCGAAATGATGTTGCAGATGTGTTCTTCAAAATAGTCATCATGGAGATATGCCGGGGGGAAAGAGGGAAGCAAAGCTCCAAAAGCCCCCAATTTATTGAGTCTGGTCAGATGATTGATTTTGTGCTGCTCAAGCCTGACGATGGCCGCTATGGGATATTGTTGGTTGAGGTACCATCTCCCTTTTCCGCTCCAGGGCGATCCGTAAACGAAAGGGGTTGGTTCCATATTTTCATTCAACTCAACTCTGATTAACGGACTGTCATCATTCAATAAACTGCTACCGGGAATGTGTTTCAGCCAAAGTGCTGTGTGGGTACTTTTCCCGGTACCGGATTCCCCCAGGAAGAGGATGGCCTGGTTGTTGTACACAATGACAGAAGAATGTACAGCTGCCGTCTGTTTTGGTATACCTGCAAAAGCCATTGCCATCCACAGAGAAAACTTCAAGTGACCCGGGTGAAGGGGTTTCCTGCTGTCGAAGGTGAATGTCATTGCGTTGGAGCCAATCTCCATCTCCAAAAAGGTTGAAACCAGACTATTTTGGCTATTATTCGGTTCAATGTTATGGTTTTCCGAAATGGATAGGAAGTATTTTTCTCCTTTTTTTGTTAGGCTACAGATACATTTCCCTTCCTCAATTTCAAAAGAATGAACGAGCTTGAATTCATTTTCACAGGACATGCCTCTCAGCTCATTTTCAACACCGACTATCAAGATTTGCAGAAGCGGTAGCTCTGATTCATTAACGACATTCCTGGTAAGAAAGGGTGAGAACCCATCGAGTATTTTTTGCAGTCCGTTGGTGTGTGCAGAAGAAATATCGATCCGGTGACCGGCAATGTGAAAAGTTTCTTTTGTTATCAAAGGTCGATATTATTTAAAGGCGTTTAGAACTGAAGAGGTAAGGCGATGGTAGAATAACCCTTTATCCATTAGATCGTATTTCCATTTCATTCTGAACAGGTGATATGCTCCCACCACTTTGCGCCTTACAATCCACCATTTTGCCAGATCTTCCGGGGGAATTTTTTTGGGGAGATTGATCGTATCCTGAAGAATCCGGTTTGACAGGTTCTCGTCGAAGGGCAAGGCCGGGATTGAATTGACCGGCATTCCCACGTGCTTTTGGGCAAGGTTTATGAATGCACTGAACAAATTCATTTGGGAAGTCTCTTCCAGAATTTTGAATAATTGGCTAAAGTTGATTGACGAGGCATTTCGGGCAAAGAAAAGCCCAAGATCACAGAGATACCTCAGCACCAGTCCTGAGGCAACAAAGTGGGTAATGTCGTGCCGGACAAGAAAAACGGCAGTAAAGTCGGGCTTTGGAATGCGAACCTCAGTATCGTCGATTCGAATGGTGTCAAAACCCTGCTCTGCAAGAATATTGTGCAGATGTTCTTCGAGTCTCTGATTTATTTTGCCGGAGGTGAGATCCAGAAAAGTTATGTGATTTTCAATGGGAATTCCTTTGAAAAAAAAGTTGTGATGTTTGGTTCCCTGTCTATCTACGACGACACCCAAAGCCTCCATGATCTGATTCCCTTTTTCATAATCTCCAAACAGATAGATGTCGATGTCGCCGCACTCCCTGTGCGAGGGAATGGGATAGTTTTCACTCAGTCCGATTCCTTTCAGTAACATCATTTCAATGCCATTTTCCTTGAAAAGTGCTACCAGCTCTTTGATCACCCCTCTTTGCCTTTTGTTTCTTGCCTCCTGGAATTTCAAGCTTAATTCCCATCTTATTTGCTGGTCTTTCGGAAGAGCCGGTAATTGATCTGTGAATTTCTTGCCCCTTGAGAATCCGTCTAACGAGACGCCCAATACCCCTTGCCGGAAGGCAAAAGTGATTAATCCTTCCCAATCTATCTGTTCGAATCCCGATGAGAGTGTTCCCTCATCCTGATCAGGCCAAAGAGAGACTTTTAAAAGGTTGAAAAGAACATGTTGCTCGGGAGTTAGCTGCATTGGGTCTATTAATAAGGTTGGTTTTCTTTATGGCTCAATCAATCCGGCTTTCATCATAGAAGATATCCAGGCTTCGGCATCGGCAACAGCCTGAACTTGATCGATTCCGTAATTTGTGACCAACAGATCTGCAGCCTCAGATTTTAAGAAGTCCCGGTTCTGGAAAGTGTTCCAGAGCAGCTCTGCACTGCTGTTGAGCATCACCACTTTGGTGAGATCAAGGTTAGCCGATCCCTTCATCAGGATCATCTTTTCTCCGGCAATTTCGCGAAGGGTATAACCTGGGATTATTTTCATATATGCAAAATTTTTATTTTCTGAATGTCATTTCACAACGGCAGGCACATTAGACACAATATGAAAAAGGAAGTATCAAACGAACTATGCTTCCAATTACCACAAATATTCTAACGTCTTCCATTTGCTTAATGTGAAAACGTTTATTTATTTGAATTGTTTAATTCAATGAAAAGTAGGGTTGCAAATTGTGGCAAAGTTGTACCGCCAAAGTTGGGTTCATGAAAAACCTTCTTCTGCCAATTCGCTGAATTGCAGACCCGTGACCCAAATTAACAACAATGTTCCCCCAAAAAATCCGAAAACTAAGAGTCGGCAAAACCTTTTTCGACAGTTATCTCCAGCAGTTCAATTTTGGGTGATTCGTAAGGAGTTGCAGCAGTCTGCAAATCCTTGAAGTCATTTGAAATAATTTGTTTCATCTAATCGATTTTAAAGTAAAACGAACAAGCAGACTGGATTTCGTACAATAATAGCTCTGATGAGGAGTTAATTTGAACCGGCATTGTTTGATCTACTCAAATTTAAGAAATAGTAGAATCAAATCAAATAGATTTTTGATAAACTCAATCCCGCAGGCAGCGTACAGACATCCCAACCCACTTGGCAAAGAATTCGCTACTGTATACATCACTGTAATTGTTGTCAACGTGCCGGTACCAGGCATAACTTGTGTTGGACTGCGTAGAGGACCTCCAGTAAACATAGCCTCCAATGCCTTCGAACGCGCTGTAACGGAAACCGCCAGGAAGGGCAGAAAAACCACTTGCGTTGTTACTTGATTGGTCGTTACCTACATTACCGACAGTGCCATTAGATGTCCAACCCGATGTTGTTGCCATTGATTTAGCGATATCGCTTCCGCTACCCCCATAACCATAACCGTTGACTGTAAGATAGTCTGTTAGTGTGGTCCATTCCGTATCACTTGGCACATGCCAGCCTGTTG
>CAIRSO010000784.1 GCA_903881215.1 uncultured Bacteroidia bacterium | reverse complement strand
GAACTCCATGTTGCATAAATTATTATCATTCTCTTGGGTGTTGTGAAGCAACATGTTCGTTTCATCATTGAAGAATAAGAAAATTATTACCCCGGATTATTTTCAGATCCAGATTTGAATATGGCTTTGAGTTGAAGCATCACATATACGATAAATCCCCAAACTGTCAGGACAGTAAAAATAAAGGTCAACAAAAGCCAGACCGGTGTTTTCTGAACCACATTCCATAAGGCCCTTTGCTCGTTCAATGCAGGGCGATTGTTCGGAATTCCAATGGCGAGTGAAGTTTCAGCTTTAGTCTCTCCAAAGGCAGCTTGATCAACAGGCTGAACCAGAAGCGTAACAACTCCAGCTGAATCGCCCGGTAGGTTGGTTGGAAAATTAAATTGAGCGATACCCTGATTGTCAGTAGTTTTGGTTTCTCCAATGGGAAGGTTGCCGAAATATCTCTTCGCAAATAGTTTCAATTCCGCGCCAGGTACCGGTACTCGTTTGAGATCTTTCAATGAAGTAACCGCAACCTGTACCTGACCCCAATCCTTGTCCCAGGTGATCTGAAAATTTACATTTTCAAGAAAAGTGCCGGCAGCCGGTTTTGGAGCAACCTCCTGCACATATTTATCGTTAAAACCTCGAATAAAAGAGATAATGCGCCATAGATCTGCTGCTGACAAGGTGTTTTTAAAGGATGGCATCAACAAACGACCTTCATAAATTTTGTATAAAAGCGCGCCGTCCGTATTTTTTTGCATCTGGGTGGAAGCAGCATCCGGTGGAAGTGGAACAAGCTTGACTGCGTTGTTTTTCCCCGGATCACCATGGCATGATTTGCAATTGAGGTTGTAGAGATCGCCTCCCGCTTTCCGTGTAGAATCGGAAAAGGCAAAAGGACTCAGCTTCGCTCCGTTTTCGGCGGGAACAACCCATTCCTGAGCAGAAAGCTTACATGCGAACAATGTTATCGTTAAAAGCACTAAAAAGATTCGTGTCATATATTTGGCAATTTTGCTCATGTTAGACGAAAAATTGTTTATGCTTTTTCGTTGCCTGGCAACCGTTCATCCTTGAATTCAAACAGGCGATTCTTGGGTGGAAGATAATAAACACGGGGCTTTGTCCCTAGTTCGGGCATCAGATGATATCCACCATTAACACTTAATAATTCGCTCAGACGGTGTGTTTCCTTTGTTGTTCCATTGGTAACAGCATCCTGGTTCTCATCACCGAAATAATAAACACCATTGGGACATGCAGATACACAATAAGGCAGTTTACCTTCTCTTAGCCGGTCGGCACTGAACAGACATTTGGAGATGGTACCCTTCTTCTGAGGAACGTTCAGTTCAATGTTGTATTCCTTTCCTTTGTCGGCCTCTACTACCAGAGGTTCTTCCCAATGAAACATCCTTGCTGAATAAGGGCAGGCAGCAACACAAAACCGGCAACCGATGCAGCGTACATTATCAATCAATACAATGCCATCCTGCCTTTTGAAGGTAGCGTCGACCGGACAAACTGCCACACACGGTGGATTGTCGCAATGCTGACATGGTTTCGGCATGTAATAAGGAGCAGTATCTACCGATTCCTGCATGATAAGCGTGTTTATATGGTATTCGTAAGGGCGCAGATGATGGGCGCCCTGGCAAGCTTCAACACATTTACGCGCATTGCGGCATTTGGCCAGGTCGATGACCATCACCCAGCGGTGGCCGGCCAGACCTTCCCGGCCCTGAGCCGTCAGTCTTGCCAGATCTACCTGCATATTTTTGATCTGATCGCGCGGAACTTCCACCAATTTGTTGTCGGCTGTCAGCACTTTTACAAATTCATGATTTGGCTTGGTTTCTTCATAGTTAAAGCCGGAATAGATGGCAGCACCTGCGGCTGTTGCTGCAGCTCCAACTAAACCAAACCGTTTAAAAAATGTACGTCTGGAATTGGTGGCATCTTCTGCTTTGCTTGAAAATTTTGGATCAGCTGGTGAATTATGATCGTTCATAAATTGAGTTATTTACCTGATTTTAGGAAAGGATAAAACTACAAATAATAATTTTTGTTTTCATCACAAATTTAGCAATCACCATTTTTAAAAGGGGTGTTACGGTTACAATTTAGACAAAATTTTCGTTTTAAACCATTTAAAAGGAAGTCAAATCCAAAATGGTTGAAATCAATATTCGTATTTATATTGATTCTTGGTATAATTCCTCTAGAATGAGAAGAAACCCTGCAAAAAAAACTGCATTATATTAGTATTTTTGTCTTATTCAACGCCATTTATGACTTACACTGCCAACTGACGGTATTAAGATCGTATTG
>CAIRSO010000783.1 GCA_903881215.1 uncultured Bacteroidia bacterium | reverse complement strand
TTTCGGACAAACTATCTTTAAAAACTATGCCAGCAGAATATTCTTCAGATTCTAAACATAGAATGCTTCTGTCTGATCTGGCACTGGCTTTCTTTATTATTTTGATTTTTTCCATCTTTAAGTCCCATGCTGATTTGGTGTTGCTGATCTCCTGGCCAATTATTTTCGTCTATTTTTTGCTGATGGGCAGGATTAAGGCTCTTGCTCATTTGCTTTTGGCGACCCTGATGGCTGTCATCTGGGTACAGTTCGCCAAAGAGTATTATGGCTATAAATACGACTACCTCAAGATTTTCGGGATGAATACCTTGCCGCTGATGGCCTGGACATTAACATTGCTGGGATGGGGAGAAATGTGCAACTATTTAAGATTCAAGAGTAAGCTCCACAAGTTTCTGTTTTTTGTGCCTTCTTTCTGGTTCTTATTGATACTTTTTGAAACAGTGGCCTATCATGTTCTGGAGATTCGCAACACGATGACAGGCAATTATGTTGGATTACCATTTTGCAATTGCCTTCATGCTCCAACCTGGATGAAGTTTGTCTATTTTTCTCTGGGACCTTTATTTTATGGGTTATCACAATTGGCAGATCGTTATTTAGACAAATTGTATCCTTACAGATCAGGCAAATAATTTGTAATAAAAGCTTTCAGCGAGTATACCTAAAAGCTTTCCCTGAGATAATTATCATCTGAGGAAGGAGTAATTACATAGGTGATTGGTGAGATAAAAAAATGGGAGAATTCCTTCCCCCATTTTACGGTGTTCACTTTTACTATAAAACTATCTATCGGAAATCATTTCAGTTCAACGATCAAAGCGGAATAAGCAGGTAATTTCAGGGCAGAAAGATCGTCGACACTTTTACCGGAAACCACATCAAATCCTTTTATTGCTCCTTTTAGACCTTCGCCGTAGTGGGTGGATCTAAATGGTTTTTCCTCAGCATTGTTATTGAAAATTACCATGATGTTCTCTTTTTCATTGTAACGGAAGAAGGCATAAACACCCTCTTTAGGCAGATAGTGAAGCATTTTGCCGTTGTGAATCACATCTTTGTTTTTACGCCAGGTGATCAGTTTCTTCAGGTATTGCTGAGCCTCTTTCTGCTGAGCTGTTAACCCTTCGCCGGTAAATGCATTTACCTTATCCTCAGCCCATCCTCCGGGGAAGTCTTTCCGCAGATTGCCATCGCCGTCATTCTTGCGCCCTGTCATCAGTATGTCGCTTCCATAGTAGATTTGCGGGATACCCCGAATGGTCATCAGATAGGCCATGGCCATCTTGTATTTACTGAAGTCTTCGCGGATGGCAGTAAAAAATCGTTCTGTATCATGGTTGTCGGCAAATACCACCAGATTTTTGGGATCAGGATAGATGAAGTCGAGGGCCAGAATATCGTACAACCGGTTGATTCCTTCGCTCCATCCCTCTTTTTCGCTGAAAGCTTTAACGATGCCGTCCTGTAGAGGGAAATCCATCAGACTTCTCATGTAGGAACGATAGCCATCCGGATTGACTTTCCCCCTTTGCCAATAAGCTACCTGAACCTGGTTGGTATTCCACTCTTCACCAACGATGTTGAAGTCTGGATATTCAATCATAACCTCACGTGTCCATTCTGCCATCATTTGTGGGTCAGGATAAGGGTAGGTATCCATGCGGATGCCGGAAAGTCCGACAAATTCTATCCACCAGATGGAGTTTTGAATCAGGTACCGTGCCATAAGCGGGTTTTTCTGATTCAGGTCAGGCATGGACGGTACGAACCAGCCATTGTGGAATTCATCCTTGTCGGCTTGTGACCCATAAGGATCCTGCTGAACCGATTTGCGGTGGTTTGTAATGGTTTTATCATTGGCATTGAGCCAATCTTTGGTTGGCAGATCATTCATCCACCAGTGACCGGTACCACAGTGGTTAAAGATCATGTCCATGATCATTTTGACCCCTTTTTTCTGGGCTGCGATGGCCAGCTGACGGTAATCTTCATTGCTGCCATAGCGACGGTCGACGCGGTAAAAATCAGTAGTGGCATAACCATGATAAGAAGCCTGAGGCATGTCATTTTCAAGCACGGGATTCAACCAGAGAGCAGTGTAACCCTGGTCTGCCACGTAATCGAGGTGGTCGAGCATTCCTTTGATATCTCCGCCATGGCGGCCATACTGGTCGGCTTTGTTGAGTTTGTCGGCCATCTCCGGTTTGCTGTCGTTCGACGGATCGCCATTGGCAAACCGGTCGGGCATAATAAGGTAAAGAACATCGGAACTGTTGAACCCGATCCGGTTGGCTGAACCTGCCTCTCGGGCTTTTAGCTCGTAGGTATAAGTCAGGATGACCTTATCCTTCTGCATAAACTGGATATCGAATTTCCCCGGAAGGGTATTTTCTGCCAGCTTAAGGTTGAGGAAGAGATAATTCGGATTTTCGACTGAAATCACAGATTCCAGGACAACTCCTTCGTATTTCAGAACAGGTTTGGTCGTTGAGATTTGATCCCCGTGGACCAGCAATTGAAGATCGTGATTTTTAAATCCGACCCACCAGAAGGAGGGCTCAATGCGCTCCAGCATTGGCTTTTGAACATTTTTGACGGCAAATGCAGTCGTGCAGAAAAGCATTATAAGCGCTGTCTGCAATACAAATTTTAATTTACTCATTTTGGTATTTCATTTAAGTTGAGTTATTATTTGACCTTTTGGGGCTAAAGTCATCTCATTCCCGTAAACGCTCAGCCCTATTTCGTGGGAAGCATGGTTTTCGAAAATGATCTCATTTTTGTTTACTTCAATTTTGATGATCGCATTCCTGAAGTTGATTCGGAAAGAGTAGCCTTCCCACATTTTTGGCAGGATGGGGGCGAAATGAAGGTGGTCATTTTTTATCCGCATGCCGCCAAACCCTTGTACGAATGACATCCATGTTCCGCCCATTGAAGTAATGTGGCAGCCATCTTCGGTATCGTTGTTGTAATCGTCCAGATCGAGGCGGGAGGTACGCAAATATAGTTCGTAAGCCTTCTCAGGATAGCCGATCAATGAAGCCAGGATAGTATGAATACAAGGTGAAAGAGAAGATTCATGTACTGTCAGAGGTTCATAAAAATCGAAATGACGTTTGATGGTTGCCTTGTCATATCCGTTTTCAAAAAGGAAGAAACTTTGAAGCGTGTCGGCTTGCTTGATATAGGGAGATCGGAGAATCCTGTCCCACGACCAGTGCTGGTTTAGAGGACGCTCATTTTTTGGTAATTCGGAAGCAGGAATAAGCTCTTTGTCAAGAAAGCCATCCTGTTGAAGAAAAATATCCCTTGAAGAATCGTATGCGAAATAAATTTTCTCTGCGATATCGCTCCAGAGTTTGGTTTCAGACTCTTCGTCAAAGTTCCATTTTGCTTTTAACTGAGTAAATGCTTTTGGATCTACTTTTTTAAGCAATTCAACGACTTCGAGGGTATACTTCAGGGTCCACTGGGCGATGCGGTTGGTGTGATAGTTGTTGCTGACATTGTTTTCGTACTCATTGGGTCCTGTTACGCCCAACATCACATATTTTTGTTTTTCGGCCGACCAATTTACCCTCTGCGACCAAAATCGAGAGATGCCGAGCAGTACTTCAAATCCTTTTGGAAGCAGGTATTCAGTATCCCCGGTGTAACGGATGTAGTCGAAGATGGCGAAAGCGATTGCTCCGTTCCTGTGAATCTCTTCGAAGGTGATTTCCCATTCATTGTGGCACTCTTCCCCGTTCATGGTCACCATCGGATAGAGAGCCGCACCATTTTTAAAACCCAGTTTTTCTGCGTTTTCAATGGCTTTTTGCAAATGCTTGTGGCGGTAGGAAAGAAGATTCTGAGCTACTTTTGGAGGGGCTGTAGCAAGATAAAAGGGAATACAATATGCTTCTGTATCCCAGTAGGTAGAGCCACCATATTTCTCACCGGTAAACCCTTTTGGACCGATGTTGAGTCGTTCATCCTCGCCGGTATAAGTCTGTTGCAACTGGAAGATGTTGAAGCGAATACCTTGCTGGGCTGCAACATCTCCCTTGATCAGGATGTCGCTGGTTTCCCATTTCTTTTGCCATAGATCTGAATGATCCTGCAACATCCTGTCGAAACCGCGTTTAAAAGCTGAGTTCAGATATTGAGCAGCAGTTTCGTTCAGTTTATTTTTGGTGCAATATTCAGAGGAGAGACAGACCCCGAATTTTTCGATGGTGATTTTGTCACCTTGCTCCACCGGAATGGTGACAATGTTGGAAACATATTTTTGACGTTCTTCCAGATCGGCATGGAAACGGATGTTCTCTCCATTTTTCAGAAGTTTAAATTTCATCCCGCTACATACCTGGAAGAAGGTTTTTCTCACCTCAGCTGTGATATATCCTTCACCGTGTGATACAGATTTGTTGACCTCGTCCCAAAATTTTTCGTCGTAGTTGGAGTCAGCATTGATCACGTCGAAATCCAGGTAGGGGGACAATGTTATTTTCTCGCTGAAATTTAATGCTTCGAGGGTATATCTGATGGCACCGGTTTCAGAATGTGCAATGCTGACAAAGCGTTGCGAGGTTACTTTTACTTGTTTGCCATCAGAAAGTTCGGCTGTAAAAGAACGGTTAAGCATGCCACTAAGCATGTCGAGTTCGCGTCTGAAGCTTAATACATTACATTGATTAAGGTCCAGTACAGTTGATCCGATTCTGATATCTATGCCAATCCAGTTGGCCGCATTAAGGACTTTGGCGAAATACTCAGGATAGCCATTTTTCCACCAGCCTAC
>CAIRSO010000782.1 GCA_903881215.1 uncultured Bacteroidia bacterium | reverse complement strand
GGGTATATTTCTGATTTTTCTGAATACTCTGCTTCAGTTCATGATAGGTGGTCACCATAATAAAGTTAACTATTCTACAACTTCATCCCATACATTTTTTCATCAAGTACTTTCCAATTATTAATATGCTTGGATAGTTCTGCCCAGAATTCTTTGGAGTGATTTTTTATCTTAGTGTGAACGAGTTCATGAACTATCAGGTAATCGATTAAACTAAATGGTAGCTTAACCGCATCGAGACTGATTAAAATAATGTTAGATGGTGTGCAGCTTCCCCAACGTTTTTCGAGTTTCATGAATTTCAGGTCATGATATTCTAATCCCATTACTTTTGACCACTTCCTGACTCTGGGAGCAATCTTTTCTACAGCCTTTTCTCTGAAGAAGTTTTCAAAAGTCTTTTGAAGTTCCTCCTGTGTGTTCAATGCTTTTGGTAAAGATACCTTGAACTTGGATTCGGTGAAATTAATAACAACTTCTTCTAGGTCATTATTAATAAAAATCTCGACATAATACTTTCTTCCCAAGTACTGAATTCTAGAACCTGTTACTATGTCTTGGTCACCAATAGACTTTACGAGTTCTAGTTTGTCTATAATCCATTTGGCTTTTTTCAGGATTAATTTATCGGCTTTATCAACGGGTATGGCTTTGCCTTTAAGTACAACTCCATTGCCTTTCTGAACGCTGATATAATGTGATTTGAGACCATCTTTGACCAAGGTCTGATATTCTATCAACTGGCTTCCGTATTTAACGCTAGGCATTGTTATTCCGAATTAAAACATCGACCATTTCTTTGGCTTTTACCTTGGCTTCGTCTCGACCCATCTTGGTCTTCAGAAATCGCATGATTTTGTTTTCAATATCCTTTTTTACCTGACCCTTGGCTTGCCATCCCACAATATTTAGTTCACCAGTTAATAGGTCTAAGACTGTTTTTGTTGCGTCTTCAGCATCACCATCGAAAATCGTCTTCATTGAATAATATACTGCACGGTCTCGGTCTGTAGTAAAACCTTTTTCTTCGCCTTCCCGTTGTTCAGCAATGATGTTGTCCTGAATCTCGGTGAATGCTTTCAGGAGTTCCAATTGGGTAATGCGTTCTTCTTTCTTTAGCTTCAGCAGTTCATCCAAGCGTTGAGCCAGGGGTTTATAAAAATCGGGATTCCTATCCAATCCGACCCTAATGACGTGCTTCAGATTGTTTCGCATCTTCAGTTCCTTGGTTGCAGGAGATGCATTGAGGATTTCTTGCTTGAACTTGTCTTTATCGATAATTGAAATTGGTTCCGCCAGGAGATTTTGCACACCTTCAGCTTTCAGATGCAGGTCAATCATGGATTGCAACATCTTGCTTTCATCTTTACTAATCTTCAAACCATCATCATCAGGAAATGCATTTCGTGCTCGTAGTTTAATTTCATTGAACAGCTTGAAATCTCCCTGGTACTTCATGGCTTTGGTATTGGGAAGTACTATATTAATTGACTTGTTGAACTCCTTCAAGAGGACTTTAAATTCATCCCTAACATCAATTGGTTCAATGAAGAGAATGGCTGCATCAATGAAAGCCAAACGCTGATAATTTCTATCAATTTTCATCGGCTTGAAGAAATCCACCAATTTAGTGTGGTTCATCTCCAGCTTTGGAAGTTCCTCATTGATGTTCTTCAGAATATCATCGGGTCTGATGTCTCCGGAGAAGATTTCCAATGCCTGAATCAGAAATGCTGTGATGCCATTATAATCAACTATGTAACCTGCATTCTTACCTTTGCCACTGCGATTTACTCTGGCAATGGCTTGCAATAGGTTGTGTTCCTTCAGTGGTTTGTCCAGATACAGACATGATGCAATAGGAGCATCCCATCCGGTAAGCAACATATCCGATACTATTATGAAAGCAGTGTTGTCGTACTTCTTCTTGCCTGATTTCTCCCTTTCTTCCTCATTACCAAAAGGCAATTTGTAATTATTGGTAGCATCTTTTATGTCTTCTGGTGGCACAACATAAACAGGTTTTTTATTTGTGGGATGGTCTCTGTTCCACTCAAGAGTTTCGTAATAGTCTTTGGCTATGATATCGGATTTTGGTGTCCCAATTGTTACTACGACCTTTGAATCGAAGTCATGATAACCTTCCTGTTTCAATGAATGCAAAACCTCTTGATATTTAATGGCTGCATATCTTCCACTACAAACAATCATTGCTTTGTGACCATCAGGGTATATTTTATTCCTGTAATGGTTAATAATATGTTTCGCTATGGCTTCGATACGCTCATGTGAAAACTGGTATTTCCTTAGTGCTTCACGTTTTAATTTGTCCTGTTTCTCTTCTGATAGGTGACCAAACCTGTCTTCAAACTCTGCATCTAGTTCTGCTTTCTTTACATCAAGTTGAGCGATACCTTCATCATATAGGAGTTCGACAGTTGCACCGTCTGCAACACTCTCCATAATGGTGTAAACATCGATGTAATCTCCTCCATAAAACTCTGCAAGGGTAGATTTATCTTCTTTGGATATAGGTGTGCCAGTAAAAGCCACGAACTTTGCATTTGGCAATACGGTTCTCATGAAAGCAGCCAGAAATCCGTAATGACTTCGGTGTGCTTCATTGGAAAACGCGGCTATATTGACCATGTATTCGCGGTTTAAATTGACCACTGGATCGCGGATTTTAGAGACCACCCTTTTTTAACTCTTCCTGAAGTAATT
>CAIRSO010000781.1 GCA_903881215.1 uncultured Bacteroidia bacterium | reverse complement strand
TACAATATTGCCGTTCATTTCAGGGAGGGACATCTGGACCTGAGCGAGTTTTATGATCCTGCACGCCGTCAGTATAACGGGAACCTGCTGTTAAAGGCGGTCGATTCCCAATATGCCTCCGCTTCCACAAAAACGTTCGGACTATTCTATGTTGATCTTTTCATACCCATTCTGACCTATATTTTCGGACAGGCATTTTTAGGGGGCAGAACGGCTATAGGATCGATTTACCGGCTCAGCAATGAACGGTATGGTCTTAAGGAAATTGATGATGCCCTGCTGGACCGTTTTACCAAGGAAGTTATCCATGAACTGGGCCACACATTCGGCCTGATCCATTGCCATGTGCCCGGCTGTGTAATGGGTTCGAGCACCTATGTGGAAGATATTGACCAGAAAAGCCAGCACCTGTGCACTAAATGCCGCGCAGAAATTGTCAGAGGGTGATGCGGTACAATGTGTGAATTATGTAACTTATTGCTGGAATAATATAACACTTTGCCCCGCAAAAGCACGGACCTTTGAATGGGTAGAAATATAACTCAAATGTTTTGAAGATATATATCAAATACATGGTGAGCAACCGCTGCAAGATGTTGGTGAAAGAAGAGCTGAAAAAACTCGGACTTCACTATATTCTTGTGGAAATGGGTGCTGTGGATATCATGGAAAGCCTGACTCCGGCGCAGCTTGAGCTATTAGGAAATGCTTTACAGAAATCGGGACTGGAACTGATGGATGATAAAAAAGCAGTGCTAATGGAGAAAGTTAAAAACGTAATTATTGAAATGGTTCATTATACAGATGAATTGTCGAAAGTGAATTTCTCTGATTTCCTAAGCGAAAAACTGAACCACGATTATACCTATCTGGCAAATTTATTTTCTGAAACACAGGGAATTACGATTGAGAAATTCTTGATTTCGCACAAAATAGAGCGGGTTAAAGAACTGATCATTTATGATGAACTTAACCTGACTGAAATTGCCTGGCAAATGCACTACAGCAGTGTTGCTCATTTATCCAATCAGTTTAAAAAAGTAACCGGACTGACACCCTCGCATTTCAAACAATTGAAGAACAAAAGGCGAAGACCCATTGAAGAGATCGGAGTTCAGTATCAGTCAGAAGGAGATCAATAACATGGATCGTACAAAAACACATGAATCCCTGTACGCAAGCAGCCTTATAGAAGCCAGCCTGGATCCCCTGATAGCCATCAGTCTGGCCGGAACCATCACCGACATGAACCAGGCGATGGTGAATGTCACCGGTATCTCACGGGAGAACCTGATCGGGACCAATTTCAGCGATTATTTTACCGATCCGGATAAAGCACTGGAAGTTTATCTGGATGTGTTCTCCAAGGGATCTGTCAAGGATTCTCCGCTGACTTTTCGCCACAAGAATGGTCAACTGACCGATGTTTTGTTTAACGGATCGGTTTATAAAGATGCGACCGGCCAAGAGGTTGGTGCAGTGGTTGTTGCAAGGGACATCTCAGACCAGAAGTGGGTGGAAGAGCTGCGAGTTGCCAACAAGGAACTTGCTCTTCAG
>CAIRSO010000780.1 GCA_903881215.1 uncultured Bacteroidia bacterium | reverse complement strand
CTCCCTGAAATCTTTGGGTGATCTGAATCGTATCTCCTTAAGAGATGTAAGCCTTGTAAGAACAGTCTCCGGAATACCGCCACCCCTGAGTCCTTCAATTACAGTGTCGGTAACATTATATTGTTTCAGCTTCAGTATTTCGGCCGTTTTGTCACTGATCAGTATGTCTCCGGGGTTTTGTGCCTCAGGATATTTTCCGCCGTCCTTTACAATTTTCTTATAAATCCCGGTTACTTGCTTTTCTTTTTCCGGGTCGATACCATAGATAATCACACCTGTGTTTGCCCACGGAGTATTTGCCATAGCAATTATCTTGGTCCTTTTTACCCAGCCTGAAACTTCAGGCAGGGTATCTATACATCGGGAAATCACTTCAAGATTGCTTATAGTCAGCGCAATTTCTTCATTTTTGATGTACTCCTTGTTATGGATCTGAATATGCGAAACCTCATTATATATTGCATCGTTAAGACGTTGCTTTTTCCAGCCCTCCATAATGCCGATAAGAAGCACTCCCGAAATAATTCCAAGTGATACTGCTACTATTACTACCAGGCTTCTTTTCCTGTTTCGCCAAACATTCTTCCAGGCGATCGACCAGATCATAGCATTATATTTTTTAGCTTTTAAGTGCCTCTATTACTTTCAGCTTGCCTATCTTTCGCAAAGGATAGATTGTTGATAGCCCAACCATAAGTGCAACAATAACGGCTTGCCAGTAAAAATAGGGGCCGAACCATGCAGTGGGCATTACAGCATCCCATCCCCAGTCCTCCATCATTTTAGCCAGATCGCCTTTAATCAGGATCGGATGATAAAAGAAGTATAAAATCAGCGGTACACTGGCCAACAATCCGCAAACCAAACCAATAGAGCCAAGCAATATCATTTCTAGTGAAATAATCCTTTTCAGTTTATTTTTCTGCATACCGATGGCAATAAGCACACCGAATTCCCTTTTTCTTTCTGAAACCATCATCAGTACCGTTCCAAATATTCCAAAGAAAATGATAAGGTAGAGAAGCCCGAGCATTGCAAGTCCCGTTTCACTGTCGCCCTGAATTTGCTGATACAGTATTGGATTAAGCTCATACCATGTTTTGGCTGTCGTGTTTGTATCGGGCAGAATTGAGTTTATCCTGGTTTTTGCTCTTTCTATTGTCCGGTTTGATTTATCAGTAAGATTAACTGCAAGCGAGGTTATTTTACCTTCAGCATTAAAAAATTCCTGCGCTGCAGTTATCGTCATAATAATCAATTTGTTGTCTATTTCGGGATAGGGCATTTTTATAATTCCCCGAACAGGAAATATCCCGGTTGCAGAAACTCCGTGATAGCCCTGTCCCATCAAAATCACTGAATCTCCAACCACCACCTTGAGGTAGCTGGCAAGCCGGTCGGATACGAGAATCCCTTTGTCTTCATTTGTCAAAAATCCATTTGATACTTCAGTACATTTAAGAATCACGGGCAACCAACGTTTTTTGACTTCATCAGTAAGTCCCAGTTCCAGCTCAAGCCTGGCATTTGATGAATAGGACCTTCCCAGATTACCGGCTACCTCTTTTAATACAGCATCCGGAATTATCCCCGTCTCTTTCAGGCGTT
>CAIRSO010000779.1 GCA_903881215.1 uncultured Bacteroidia bacterium | reverse complement strand
GCATCCGTGATCGAATGGATTGTCAAGATTTTCCAATCGCTCAACATCGTTTCCAATGATTCTGATATATCCAAATCAACACCCGATCCATCGGATTTTTATGCCTACAGGGATAAAAGCCTGAGCGAATCTTCCATGGCTACAGCCCTACCCTATGTGGTCGGAGGTGTAATTATTTACTATCTATTCACCAAATCCAAATCCTCTTAATTCGTAATATTCATTCGTCTCTATTCGTAATATTCATTCGTCTTAATTCGTAATATTCATTCGTAGTTCTCTATTCGTAATATTAACTAAAAAAAAACCCACTAAAATGGCTAAATTAAAGCTCTTAAAGTACCCGAAGAAACCAAAGGCAAATGCTTCGGTAACCACTCTCCAAAACTACATCCAACGGTGTAAAGACGTGGACAAAAAAAATGCTGACGTTCGCAAAAACAGAACAAAACGTGAATCGTTGAAGAAAACTGTTGCGAAAATCGGTCGTGCCAAATAGTATTTAATCAATCAAATTTCTTCAAAAATGAAAAAAATTGGCAAACTGAATTTCAAAAAAATGATGACCAACACGCTCATCATCGGAGCTACCGGAGCAGCTGTGCAGGTACTCAAAGAAGTGGTGCTGGTCAACGAACCGGACACCATGGATTATCTGATTGTCGGTGCTGGACTTGTCCTGCCCGAAGTTATCAAGTCACCACAAGTCGAAATGGCTGCTAATGCCATGCTCGCAATTGGTGCCTATCGTATGGCCGAAAAATTTGACATTGCCGGCAAGATCGGCATCAACGACAAAGCCACTGCCCCTAAAGTTTCTGGTTCACGCTCTTGGAAACCTGCCTCTAGCAGCTTCCCCGCTTCATCGGTTGTACAAGGTGCTGGAAACAGCAAAACCATCATGTAATTTATTCACAAAACAAATCTATCAACTAAAATGAAAAGAGATATTCGCTTCAACCGTGACCGTATGCTTTTGGGTGCTGACTTCTATGGTCGATATCAAATCACCCCTCAAACTGGTCAAATTCGTATCGAAATGTCCCTGGTCGAAGGACAAGGAACCTATGAATTTGATATCAAGAAAAAAATTAAATCGGGTACTGAAAAAATCATTCGTGACAATGACTTATTCATCTCCCGTGCTATCGGTGTGGCCCTGATGGTCGAAAGCAACACAGCCCCGGGCACCGCTCCGCTGTTGTCTTATCCGATGATTAACGGCGCGCATTTACCTGCTGGCATCAAAGGCTTTGTCAATTCAAATCCTTATGTATTGTACAATGGTGTGGTGACCATGAAAACAGACCAGTCTGTTAACATGACCGGACTCCCGATGACTCATTTCCTACACGTTCCGGAAACGCAACCTGTTGGAATGATCAACTCTGCCGATGATACGTTGATGTCTTCAGGTATTCAACCGCAGTTCAATATCGATAATATTTTGTACGAACTTCCCGAAGTGTTGGTGATTGCGGGCAATCACTCAACTGATTTCAAAGTGGAAGCTCCTGTTGTTTCTGGCCTTCAGATGGCTACCCCCGAAGGTTATACGGCCAAAATCGTATTGATCATCGAAGGTTGGCTTTTTGCTGCTGGTGCTAACGAAAAGTACAAGATGGCTGGCAACCCTTGGAAAGAATCTATCTAATTCTTTTGTCTTTACCCCGAAAGGGGTTAAATATGAATAACCCCTAGTAAGCACAGCGCAACTAGGGGATGAAGCAAACAGATGCCCCAACATTTGATTTTCAGTTCGACTTGTCGAACTGAAAATCAAATAATTCAATAACATAATCAATGCAAATAATCCAAAACATAATCACCATTGATCTAGATTTCAATCCATCGGATAAGACAATCTATTTCTATAACGACAAACTTGTTGGACGTACCATTAACGCCATCTATGTGACTGGTATTCCCAAGACTGGACCGGTTTATAACCCGCCCCGACCTAATCCCTTCATCGATACCGACGAGCTCCAAAACCTGGGACTTTTCCTCAATCTGGTCAATGACCAGGGCAAAGAAATTGTAACGCAGCTCTCGATTCACAATCTTTTTGCGGATGCTCTCAACAACAATTTTGTCGAACTGCCTATCAATGACAAATTGGATCTCAAAAAATCCTTTTTCTTTTATCGCAATAACAACGTTACGCGCACGGCCAAACTTCGCATCTACATACTGTATCAGACACGCAATCTAGTGCCTTACAACGACACTATCAATGGTTCAGTTACTTGTCGTATGGATTACAAATCGCAGGGCTTTTTCAAAGATTATTTTGGCTTTATGCTTCGCCATCGCAAGATAAAAAAAATCCGTACTGACTTCACTGGCTCACTCAATATTATCGGACATGACTTCGAAATCAATTCTTCGACCGAATTTTTCAAACACGACTCCCCGAAGGAGTTCCTTCTGGATAGCTTGGTCATCGATTACGAAAAATCTTCTTTCGTGGATGCAACTCCTAACAACAGTAACTCACAAAAGCACCATATCACATTATTCTATTAATAACCGTATCAATATGAACAAACTTTTTTCCGGTGCCATAGGTGTACAGATTCCACTCGACATCAATAATCGCAAATATACGCTCCCTTTTCTGCCTCAACTTCGTGGCAAGCGGGTTAAACATATCGAGTTCTGCAGGGCTGATGATTTATCGATCACCCCGCAGGGCATTGACATATCCACCACCTTCGAAAATGTTTACTTAACGCTTTACGATGCCAATTCCAACAAAGAGGTCGTTTCTTCTTTGCCGGTGAATATTCTTAATAGCAACGGCAGCCGACTTTTTCTCAATATGGTCATCGACATGGAACGTTCTTTTATCTCCATCAAAGATTCCAATCCGGATCTTGCAGGCAAAGCTTTTTATCTCGT
>CAIRSO010000778.1 GCA_903881215.1 uncultured Bacteroidia bacterium | reverse complement strand
TCATAGTGTTGGAAATTGGTCTTGTTTCAAACATTTTATTGTCAACTTTAGATACAGCACCTGTTAATTCACCCTTTACCTTGGTTCCATATCCAATTGCCACAACTTCTTCTATTCCGATTGTTTCTTCAAGAAGCGTCACACCAATTGTGGTTCTGTTTCCAACTGCGATTTCCTGCATCTTCATCCCAATAAACGAAAATTGTAAAATTGCATTCTCTGGAATATTGGCTAATGAATAATTCCCTTTGGCATCGGTGATAGATCCATTAATCGTTCCTTTAACTGCAACTGTTACCCCGGGCAATGCGCCACCATAAAAGTCTGTCACCTTTCCCGAAACTGATTTTTGCTGCTGCTGACTGGAAAATGAAGAATTTGCTTCCTCCTTATCAACCAGAACGATTTGCCGATTGACTACCTCATAGGAAACAGCCGTGCCTTCAAATAGCTGATCTAAAAGATTCTCTACTGATTTTTCTTTGATGTCAACTGTGACGATCCGGTTCACATCAATGTCTACATTCTTGTACAGAAAGAAAAATTCACTCTGGTTCTCAATGGTTTTAAGAACCTCCTTTACGGAAACATCCTTCATTGAAATGCTTAGCTTCGTTTGTTGTGAGTACACACTTGCACTTACATGCACCAGCGTTGCCAGAAGAATAAACAGGGTTAGTTTCATAACGCGAATCCATTTAAAAAGAGGGCGATGAAGCCGCTCATCATTAAACCATTTTTTTTTCATAAATTTGTAATTGTAAAGGTTAAACATATCCCATCTCAAGTGGGGTTTTTATCCATGATTCATGTTTCAGCATGAATTTGAAGGGAGAGTGTTTCAGCACTTTCCCTTTTTTGTCATGGGTTTTTTATCAATACGGTGCTTTCTTTTATTTCATAGTTCATTTTAGTCGTTCTTGATACCAGCTGCAGCATTTCCCTAAGGCTTTCGGTCTTGATGGTCATAGTATACCGCTCTTTGGTGTTAATACCGAGAGCTACAGTAATTTTTACGTCGTACCACCGTTCCATCTTCTTGATTACCTCCTCAAAAGTTGCATCATCGAATTTTAACAGATTCTCTTTCCAGGATGTATAGAGATCAATGTCCACCTTCCGGAGTTTTAGTCCATCGGTTTCACGATTCAGAACCAACTGTTCCCCGGGATTCAGCTTGGCAAATTTCCCGCTTGCGGGATTCATGACATTGACACTTCCCTCTTCTAGCGTCGTTGAAAATTCATTGTCTTCGGGATAGGCACATACATTGAAACGGGTTCCCAACACCTCCACCTGAAGCTTACCGGCATGGACAACAAACGGATGTTTTTTATCTTTGGCTACATCGAAAAAGGCTTCACCTTCTATCGTCACCTTGCGTGAATCCGAACTAAATACTACAGGATATTTAAATTTGGTTCCTGAATTCAGCCAGACCTTCGTTCCATCATACAAAGTTATCCGGGAGCGCTCTCCATAAGGGACATCGATAGTGTTGTATTGAGCGGAAAGTGCGTTGTATTCGCTCCTGTTGATAAAATAAAGCGTCAGGGAACCCATCAAAAAAGCAAGCACAAAAACGGCTGCATATTTTAGAAGTGATCCGTATAAATTCCTCGGTATATTCTTTTGCTGATTTCCCGGGAAAGAGAAAACAGGGACATCAACCTGATCCGGATGCTCAAGCCCGGTAACAACCCACAGGTTCTTTAGTTGGGTATAGTTTTTTTGATTTTCAGGGGATGATTCAATCCAATCCAGAATTGCTGCAATTTCTGCTTCAGAATTGATTTCTCCTTTAATGTACCTAAGTAACTTTTCTTCCTGCATGGATATTTGAGATTTAAATGTATAACCCAATCAATCCCGTTTACCCTTATAGAAATATTACTTTTTTATTTGTGGAGATGAAACAGGATATAAAACAATGGCAAGTAATCTTTTAAATCGGCTTTTAACGACCTAAGTGCTTTCGATATTTGAGCTTCCACGGTTTTTAT
>CAIRSO010000777.1 GCA_903881215.1 uncultured Bacteroidia bacterium | reverse complement strand
GACCCCGGAGAGACTCGAACCCCCAACCTTCTGATCCGTAGTCAGATGCTCTATCCATTAAGCTACGGGGCCATTGGCGATTAACGCGGTGCAAAGGAAAGAATTTTTTTGAAGATTTGCTAATGGATGGATTTTTTTTCTTTTGAGGAAGTGATTGAAGGGACTGGGGGTCGGCGGTGGAATATACACCAAGGCAGCCGATGTGGGTGCCGACCTGGTAGGAAAAGTCGAAGGTGGACTCCCGGAAGATGACGAAAGAAATGCCGCAGTAATTGCTGACCTCGTTGGCGACAACGTAGGAGATACATTAGGCGATCCATTAAAGGATACTGCCGGACCTGCATTAAATCCGATGATCAAAGTAATGAATCTGGTATCGCTTCTGGCTGCACCAGTTCTTATTGATCCAGAAAAAGGATCGGTATTAAACTTCTTGCTTTGAAAATTGTTTAAGAAATTAACAATTCAAATTGTTAGATTTGAATTGAAATAACCATACGAAGTACCGAAAGACAACCTTGAAATCATTCACAATGAATCGCCCTTACCAACGTAATATTTGGATCTTTTTGATTCTTCTGATAATCATCCTCACGAGTTGTTCGAAGGAAAGCTCTATCAATGACAACGATTGGGATGGTATAGGTCAAAACCCAAAAGTCGCCATTTTTGCAAATGAGATTCATGCCGATTCAATTAAGAAGAATGTGCTCTGGTTGCAGGGTAAAAACTCACGATTTTGTCTGAACAGTAACAGAAAGCAGATTGCCAATGAAATAAGAGATAAATTTATCAGGTTAGGATACCTCAATACAAGAATTGACTCTTTCTTTCTGTCGGACAGATATTCTGGTTGGCAATATAACGTTATTGCCCGCCTTGAGGGAAATGCCAACAAGGGGAAAGTTTATGTCGTTGGAGCTCATTACGACTCTAAAAGTGGAGATTCCTATGCAAATGCCCCCGGTGCAGATGACAATGCCAGTGGAGTTTCAGGAGTAATAGAAATTGCAAGGGTATTTAAGAAAAATGGATTTGTTCCAAAATATACCATTGAATTCGTCACTTTTGCCGCAGAAGAGATTGGACTGTTTGGGAGTGCCGATTATGCGGGTAAATCAGTAGCAAATAATGTCGAAATAGTTGCCATGCTCAATCTTGATATGATTTCCTATGCTCCAGGATCGAATCCGGATACATGGGTATTAAATATTATGAATTATACAAATTCGACTGATCTTCACACACAATTTGTCAATTGTGGAAAGCTGTATTCGAAGCTTACTTTTATAAATGACAATTCAAGTTGCAATTATGGAGATAGTTATTCATTTTTCCGAAAAGGTTACAAAGCCGTTTTTATCATAGGCGATGTTGATTTTGATCCTTTTTACCACACAGTCAACGACTTGGCTGTTAATTGTAATTATTTGTATTGCAGAGAGATAGTAGCAATTTCTTGTGCATATCTGGTGCAGGAAAATCGGTAGAAACAGGGTTTTTCATCTATTCACCTTTGATCATATATCCTCTTTATATAATTTCGCTATATTTGCCTCTTTATTTTTATTTATTCTTAATAAGATTAATTAGTGCGTTTAGCTGAGGTTGGAGAAAGTAGGACAGTGGTCATATCCAAGGTATTAGGTCATGGATCTTTCCGGAGAAGGATCTCAGAGATGGGATTTGTTGCCGGGAAAGAGGTCTCTGTGTTGAAGAATGCTCCTTTTAAAGATCCTGTTGAGTACCGTCTGATGGGCTACAACGTTTCCTTACGTCGTGTAGAAGCCGGTCTGATTGAGGTGGTTACACCGGAAGAGGCTCTCCTTCTTCATCCTCATGTATATGATGGAACCATTGACATGGAGGTGCTGAAAACTTCTGCAAAGGAGAAGGGCCGCATGATTTCAGTCGCTCTCGTTGGAAACCCCAACTGTGGCAAAACGACCCTCTTCAATCGGCTGACGAACTCGAAGGAACATGTTGGTAACTACAGCGGTGTGACGGTGGAAGCCTCTAAATCTACCATTGAGAAAAACAACTACAAAATTGATTTGACAGATCTCCCGGGTACCTATTCTCTGACTAGCTATACACCGGAGGAGCTGTTTACCCGGAATTTTATCCTTGAGGAGATGCCCGACATTGTAGTCAACGTGGTGGATGCCTCCAACCTGGAGCGAAACCTTTTTTTGACTACCCAGCTGATTGACATGGACATCAAAGTGGTGATCGCGCTGAATATGTTTGATGATTTGCAAGAAAGCGGATCAAAGCTGAAGATCAAAAAACTCAGTAAACTCACTGGTATTCCTATTATTCCGACCACTGCCTTCAATGGAGAAGGGTCGGAAGAACTGCTTGAAAAGCTGATTGATGTGTACGAAGACCGTGACCCGGTGGTACGGCACATTCATATCAATTACGGAGAAGAGATGGAGAAATCGATCGATTTTATCCGTAAAGAAATTAAGAAGGACAAACCGCTGACAGCGACATTCTCCTCTCGTTACCTTTCAATACGCCTGATCGGAAAAGACCCGGAGGCCTTGAGGGTTCTTGAGTCGTCATCCAATTACCAGTCCATCAAAGAGATCACTGAACGGGAAATTGTCCGCCTCGAATCGCGATTGGCTGATGATAGTCCTCATCTCATTACTGATGCAAAATATGGTTTCATTGCCGGAGCATTGAAAGAGTGCTACCAGCCAGGTATAATGAACAGAACGATTGTCACGGAAAAGATCGACAAGGTGATGACTGATAAATACTTTGGATTTCCTATTTTTCTTGGGATGATGTTTTTTACCTTTTATGCCACTTTTGCCCTTGGTGCCCTTCCAACTGAATGGATTATGAAAGGAATGGTCCTTATTTCGGATGAATTTGCGGTATTGATGAACAATGGTATGTTGAAGGACTTGCTCATCGATGGCATCATCCGCGGATTAGGAAGTGTGATTGTCTTTATGCCCAACATCCTGATTCTCTTTTTCCTCATATCTCTGATGGAGGATACAGGCTACATGGCCCGCGCCGCTTTTATCATGGACAAACTGATGCATAAGATGGGACTCCACGGCCGCTCTTTTATTCCAATGGTGATGGGTTTCGGCTGCAATGTGCCTGCAATCATGGCTACCCGGACCATCCGCAACCGCGGAGACCGTCTGCTTACCATGATGATTATTCCGTTTATGTCGTGTTCGGCCAGGTTACCTGTCTATGTGGTACTTATCTCAGCCTTCTTTCCTCATTATCCAGCCTTGGTTTTTATTGGGATTTATCTTCTTGGTATCGCAGTGGCCATCCTCTTTTCCAAGGTATTAAACAGAACCATTTTTAAACGTAAAGAGACTCCGTTTGTGATGGAGCTTCCGCCATACCGAATGCCTTTGCTGAAAAATTCACTTCTGCATATGTGGGACAAAGCCAGTCAGTATCTTAAAAAAATTGGCGGGACCATACTCGTTGCCGTGGTCTTAATCTGGGCGCTCGAATACTTCCCAAGAAGTGAAAAATCCACGTCTGTTTCTTCAACGCCCACTACCGTGAATGCGCCAATGCGCCAAGTCTCGCAGATGGAACAGTCTTATTTGGGAAGAATTGGGCATTTTATTGAACCGGTAATCAGTCCGTTGGGTTTCGATTGGCGCATGGGTGTTTCACTCATTGCAGGCATTCCTGCCAAGGAGATTGTGATTGGTACCATGGCAGTTTTGTATGGTGCTGAAAATGACCAGCACAAAAACGAGCCCTTGCAGACCAGGCTTCAAAATCAACGTTATGAAATAGGTCCCAAGGCAGGGGAACCGGTCTTTAATCAGGCTGTTGCTCTTGCTTTTCTGGTTTTTGTATTGCTCTACTTTCCCTGTATTGCTGTTATCGCATCGATCAAAAGAGAGTCGGGAAGCTGGAAGTATGCACTTCTAACGGTTTTGTACACCACGGCTGCTGCCTGGATTGGCGCTTTCCTGACTTATCGTATCGCATTATTTTTTATTTAACTGACCGATATGCAAGAGATCATCGCATATATATTAATAATGGCAGCTGCCATTTTGGTTGGAATTAAGGCTTATCAGGCAATCCGCAATATCATGAACCCTAATCCATGTGGTGGGTGTGGTAAGTCGTGCGAAGGGTGTCCCGTAGCGCCGGGGAAGAAATGAGGGGGAGACTAGGAGACGAGGAGACAGGGAGAGGGGGCGAGGGGGAGAGTGGGCGATTGCTGCGATGAAACAAGGAAGATGGGAAAATGAGTGGATGGGCACTGAGAAGATGAGAAAATGGGAGGGTGAGAAAATCGAGAAACGGGGAAACGAGGAAAAGAATGTGAAAATTGGAAAATATGGAAATGTGGAAATGATCGCTTCGGGTAAATGCTTCTTTAATTTTCATATTTTCATATTTTCACATTTCCCAATTGTTAAATTTGCTTGATGAAAAAGATTTTCTCCAACGAGGCCTTTGAGGTAATGCACATCCGGAATTTCAGATTGTTCATGGTCTATCGTCTCCTGATGACTTCAGCGACACTTATGCAGTCGGTGGTAGTCGCCTGGCTGTTGTACAACATCACGAAAAGTGTGCTCTCTCTTGGCATGATTGGTCTTACAGAGGTAATTCCACAGGTCAGCATCGCACTCTTTGCCGGTCATTTTGTCGACATATGGGACCGGAAAAGAATTATATTCTTCACCACCTTGTTTATGTTATTTAGCTCGGCAATCCTGGTAATCTATAGCATTCCTGGGTTCAATTTTCATGATTCGCTCGGTGTTTGGCCTATATATGTCACGATTTTTATAACGGGACTCGTGCGTGGAATCCTTATGCCTGCCAATGCTGCCCTGCTTGGGCAATTGGTTCCACGGAGATTGTTGACCGGAGCAGCCACCTGGAACAGTACTACCTGGCAGGTGGGAGCAGTTGCGGGTCCGGCAATCGGTGGATTGATCTATGGCTTTTATGGAATTATGCCGGCCCTCATCCTGGTTCTTCTCCTTTATCTAATATGTTCTATTTTATTCTTTTTCATAAAAAGTCCGGGGAAAGTCGTTTTAGCCGAGGGTAGTACCGAAGGCATTTTCGCCAGGATGAAGGAGGGAATTCATTACGTTTTCAACAATCAGGTACTTTTGGGGGCATTCACACTGGATATGTTTGCTGTTTTGTTTGGGGGTGCAGTAGCGATGCTTCCCGTTTTTGCTTCTGATATTCTGAAAGTCGGACCGGAAGGTCTGGGTATTCTACGTGCATGTCCTGCCATTGGTGCAATCCTGATGTCGGTGGTACTAACTTTTAATCCTCCGGTGAAAAATTCCGGTCCGTTGCTACTTTTTAGTGTATTCGGTTTCGGCCTTACCATGATCGTATTTGCTCTTTCAAAGAATTTCTATTTATCGGCTTTCGTTCTATTTTTGAGTGGGGCATTTGACGATGTCAGTGTAGTCATTCGCTCCAGTATCCTTCAGATTTTCACCTCAGATGAGATGAAAGGCCGGGTTGCAGCAGTCAACAGTATTTTTATCGGCTCATCCAATGAGCTTGGAGCCTTTGAATCGGGCGTCGCTGCCCGTCTGATGGGACTTGTTCCATCAGTGATTTTTGGGGGAGCGATGACGCTGATTATCGTCACTTTTGCTGCGATCAAGTCTCCCGCCCTGCGCAACCTCAAGCTGAAAAGTTGAGAGTTGAAAATTTTCAACTCTCAACTCTCAACTCTCAGTTCTCAACTCTCAACTAGAGCTGTAATGTCAAAACTTCCGCTATCTGCTCAACAGTAAGATCTCCTCTTTCGCCGATTCCCTTGAAGCCGCGATCAGTAAAGCGTTTGCAAACAACTTGAATAAAGTCGGCACCGATGCCATAGGCCGAGAGTTTTGTAGGAATGCCAAAAGACTCGAAGCATTCGACTGTTTTACGGATAGTCGCTTCAATACGGGCATCCGCAGTTCCGGAGTTGATTCCCCAAACTCGTTCGCCATATTGCAGTAATTTCTCCCTTTTGTTATCTCTCTTAATCTGCATGATCCCCGGTAGGACAATCGCAAGGGTGCGGGCATGGTCGATGTTATGAAAGGCCGTCAGCTCGTGACCAATCATGTGTGTTGCCCAATCCTGGGGTACTCCGACACCGATCAGACCATTCAAGGCCATGGTAGCCGCCCACATAAAATTGGCCGCAGCATCGTAATCGTTGCGGTTGGCCAGAACTTTGGGACCCTCTTCCACCAGGGTGATCAGGATGGATTCCGCAAAACGGTCCTGGATAGGGGAGTTCACGGGATAAGTAAGATATTGTTCGATCACATGGACAAAGGCATCGACTATTCCGTTGGCTACCTGCTTCTCAGGAAGGGAAAAAACCACCGTCGGATCAAGAATCGAAAAACGTGGCAAAACAGCATTGGACATAAACGCCAGTTTCTCTTGTGTCGAGACACGTGTAACCACCGAACCTCCATTCATTTCTGAGCCTGTGGCAGGGAGTGTCAATACAGTTCCCAGCGGAACCGCTTTTGCAACTGTCAGTCTGCGGTTAGTCAGAAAATTCCAAGGATCACCCTCTTCCCAAAGAGCAGCCGCCGCTATGAATTTTACACCATCCAGCACAGAACCACCTCCAACAGCAAGGATAAATCCAATTTTGTCCTTTTTAACGATATCCACTGCTTTCATCAGGGTTTCATACTTCGGATTTGGTTCAATACCACCAAATTCTATTAGATTAAATCCTGGGAGTGCAGCAATTACCTGATCGTACACACCATTATTAAAGATACTTCCGCCGCCATAGGCGAGCATAATTTTCGTATCGGCAGGAACGAGTTTATTCAGTTTTTGTATTTGATCCCTTCCAAAAACAACATTTACCGGATTGAAGAATTCGAAGTTTTGCATAATATCGAGTGTGAAGTAGTTTTTTTATTGATAATTAAGTAGATACAATAGAAACAGCTAATTGCCTTTCTCCTTGCAATTTAATTCAAAGTAACGGAAATATTTCAGGCTGAAATATTTTTTCGAATAATTGCAATCAGCAATTATTCGAAAAAATAGCGATCCAGGAATTTCTTTTCTACGGGGACCACTGTATTGAGCTGACGGGTGCGGTATGCCATCCTGGCTACTTTTTCCAGGACAACTGTATGGTCAAAAGCATTCTGTACTTCTTTCCCCCAGCAGAAAGGGCCATGTCCATACACCAAAACACCTGGTATGCGCATAGGATCCAATTTGGAGGTGTTGAAGGTTTCAACGATGATTTTGCCTGTTTCAGTTTCAATATTTCCCTCCATCTGCTTTACGGAAAGTGGTTTTGTACAGGGTATTTCTCCATTAAAAAAATTGGCATGTGTAATTCCGAGCGGCGGAATACCCAATCCAGCCTGGGCCCAGCAACTGGCATACTCAGAATGTGAATGCATAATGGAACCTATCAATGGAAAATTTTTGTACAATACCAGGTGAGT
>CAIRSO010000776.1 GCA_903881215.1 uncultured Bacteroidia bacterium | reverse complement strand
TGAATCACCTTTAAAATTTCATTCAGCAATAAACGGATTCTTTCAAATAATTAACCAAAAATATAATCCCGATTTAAAAAAACTTTTGACATTGAACTCTAACCCGGAAGGGTTGTACGTATTATATCAATTGACTGTCAGGCCCAGTTTTTCTATCATTTTCTGAGATTGATTCGTAATCTCATTGAAATACCAGGTGTCGTTTATCTTGATTTTCTTAAGGTCAGTGAGCATCTGTACATAATCATTCACCGAATAGCGTTTCAGCAGGTTTTTCTTCTTCAGTTCGATGTACAGATGCTGATACCATTGCAAGGTGATGTGATTGATGAACATCCAGCCCTGTAAGGTTTGCTCATTTTGCATATACGTATGGTCTGCTTCCAGAACGTTTTTCATTCCATCGAATAGTACTTCAATAGTCATTCTGGATTTGTACATTTCAAAAACATCCGTTGCTGGTTTACGCTGAAAGTTGGTCAGCAGAGCAATTGTTCCGAAGGTGTTGCGTTTTTGATGATATTCAACCAGGCTGTAACTCTCCGGATGGGTTTCAATACGTCGGAGATAATCCTTTTCTTCCTTTACCTTCAATGTTTCATCCAGGAACAGGAATAAAGAAAGCTCCCCGTAATAGTACTTCTGATACCAGATGAACCTTTTTTCATGTTCAAAATACAAGGCCTCTTCCTTAAACCTGTTGTTGTCAAGCAATGCGTAATTGATGACGGTGTTGTCCCGTTTTAGTGGCAGAATGTACTTAAGTTGTTCTTTTTCCAGCAGTTCAATGTTTTTCTTTGAAAAGAAGCCTTTGTCAGCAACAATAACCGCATCATTCAGCCCGGCCTCAAGCAAGCAGTTCTTAAAGGCCTTCACCTCACGGATGTTTCCCGGTAATATCCTGTAATACACCGGCATCTGGGTTTTTGCGGAATAAATATAGAACAGGTTAAATTGAGAATCAAAATCCATCTGGCTGTTATATCCTTTCCTGGCTAATGTGATCAGGCTTGAATTCGAAAAAACATGGGTAGAATCCATCAGCAAATATTCATCACGTTTAATAAATGCCTTCATATACGACAACATTTGTTCCGGCATCCCGCCAATGGTTTTTAGAACGATGCTTGATGTCTTTTCATTAAATGCGCCAGCTCCTATGAGCTCCTGCAGAAAACTTTGTGTTAAACGAAATGGTATGCTCTTCAACGGGCAGTGATAAACAAACCTGCAGTAAGCGATGGCCAGAATTGACTTCCAGTGTTTGGGAAATTCTTCCTGTAAAACCGAGGTGTATTTTGCAAACGTTTTGACAACCAACAATGAAACTCCATACTCTTTACAACTTGGCTTGATATTGATAACCGGATCCACAGCCAGCTCCAGTTTTCGTTTGCCGGAGGGCACAAGCCCTTGCTCTGTAATGCGGCCAAGAAGCTTCCCGGATATCTTCTTAGGCCCTTTACGCTCTTTATCATAAACGGTTTTATACTCATACAGGTAATATTTGCCCCGGATCAACCGGAGTTCTGTTCCCGGTTTCTTGTGCATGGTGGCCCATTGCGGATGTTTTTCTATTGTCATATAATACGTGTATACGTATTACAAAGAAACAACAATACTTCACTGTTTTCAAGGTTTTTGTTGTAATTTTATCAACTAATACGTGTTAATATCCGGGTTAGAGATTGAAATTTCAATTCTTTGAAAAAGAAAATGTACTAATCTATCCCGTTTGAAGTATAACCATATTTGCCATGGCTTTGGGCGTAGCCATTTTCAGTACCGGGTTCAATGTCCGTCAATCGTTATGGGGACTGCTTTCGGGATATAAGAACGAAATGCGGTACGATGTCCAGGTTGTACTAAATAATCCGGTTTCACAGGACGAACT
>CAIRSO010000775.1 GCA_903881215.1 uncultured Bacteroidia bacterium | reverse complement strand
TTGGTGCCATCGGCTTTTTTAATCAGCGGACAGGTAAGCGCAAAAGCCTCTCCACTCAATTTACGGCGGATCAACTCCGTTCCTGTCGTGATATTTCCCCACTGATCGGATCCACCCATCTGCAGTTTGCAGTTTTTGTGTTGATAAAGATGCAGGAAGTCGGCTCCCTGAACCAATTGATAAGTGAATTCAGTAAATGACATTCCGGAACCACTATCAGAATCCAGCCTCTTTTTGACCGAATCTTTTGCCATCATGTAATTGACGGTAAGGTGCTTGCCGATATCCCGAATAAAATCCAGAAAAGTAAAAGTGCTCATCCAGTCATAGTTGTTGACCATCTCTGCGGCATTTGGAGCCGTAGAGTCAAAGTCGAGGAAATGAGTCAGCTGCATTTTCAGACACTCCTGGTTATGGCGTAAGGTGGGTTCGTCGAGCAAATTTCTCTCCTGCGATTTCCCGGAAGGATCGCCGATCATTCCTGTTGCACCACCAACCAGCACAATCGGCTTGTGACCGGCAACCTGAAAATGTTTGAGCATCATCACACCCACCAGATGACCAATATGCAGTGAATCCGCCGTTGGGTCAATCCCAACATAGGCCGTTGTTAGCTCCTTGGCAAGTTGCTCATCTAAACCGGGCATCTTGTCGTGTATCATGCCTCTCCAGGAAAGTTCTTCTACAAAGTTCATTGTCAAAATTTTTCGCAAAAATAACGCATTATTCCGGCCGGCGAAAATTGAATTGATATTCAGACGAAGTTTTCCGATCTTTGGGAGAAAGTTACACAGAGCTACACGGAGAAGCACAGAGACACACAGAGAATATAATAAAGCAAATGGATCCGTGTTTTGGCTTGAAAATGCAAATCTTTCTCTGTGTAACTCTGTGCTTCTCCTGGAGTTTCTCTGTGTAATGTTTTGTTAAGCCGAAAACACAATTAAATTATATGCTATGAAAAATTTTCAAATTCTACGGAGAACCTTTTACCTTCTTCTGCTTCTGCAATTTTCGATTCTGTCGGCGTTTGCACAGCACAAGGTATACTTGCTTCAGCCAACTGTTGGAAACATAGAAAATATGCTGGAGTTAATCAAACAAAAAGTTATTGATATTCCTGATATGGAAATGGTGGGTGTTTACCATGAAAAGGAAGCATCCGATTATTCAAAATCAGAGAAATATCTGAAGGATAACAAAGTGGCCCACTATACGCTCATGAAGATTAGTGGAGAACTCAACGTGCAAAATATCTACCATGAAAACGCTTGCACTCCGGCATTTAAGAAAATAGTACAGGAGGCAGATGCAATTCTATTCTTTGGAGGACCGGATATTCAGCCTGCTATATATGGAGAAAAGCAGCATTTGCTTACGGTGGTAACTGACCCCAACCGTCATTTAATGGAAACCTCCCTGTTCTTTCATTTGATTGGCGGAAGCAGAAATTCAAACTTTAAACCCTTACTTCAGCAAAAGCCAAATCTGATTGTTCGTGGATTCTGTCTGGGAATGCAAACCATGAATGTGGCCGCCGGTGGAACAATGGTTCAGGACATTCCGGTTGAAATCTATCATATTTCCACTGCCGAAGAGATGCTGGCCATTGATGCCAGGAATCGTCATCGCAACTACAATACCCAGTTGAATCCAAGCTGCGACCTGTCGTGGGGATTTCTCCACCCTATCCTGTTCAGTTCAAAAGGATACCTTCGTGAGCTCAATCAGAGCCTGGAGCAACAGCAGCCTTATGTTCTGAGCTCTCACCATCAGGCAGTAGGCAAAATGGGACAAAACCTGGAAGTCATTGCTACATCCATGGATGGCAAAGTGGTCGAAGGTCTTCAGCACAAAATATTTAAAGAGGTAGTGGGCGTCCAGTTTCATCCCGAACAGTCCACGCTTTACTTACCAGGAAGTCGCTTCACCAACACCCCTGGGAACGACTATTCTCCCAATGAACAATTAATTAAGGAGAGAAGTATGGAGTTCCATTTGAAGTACTGGAAGGATTTCTCCGAAAAAATCAGAAAGCTAAAGGGTTAAAGATTAAAATGAGAAGGCTAAAGGTTAAAGGGAAAGCTTTTAGCCATTGGCTGTTAGCTGGGAGGTGGAACTCCGGTAATTGCAATCCGTTACCCGGACGTAATTGTCTGTTAGCAATTAGCGTTAGCTGTTAGCTGGGAGGTGGAACTCCGGTAATTGCAATACATTAGGCGAGACAAATTCAATATTTGACCATTCTGCTTTCTTCCGGCCCCCGGCGGGGGTATTCTGTTTGTAGAATAATGCACAAACACCGGAATGGAGCACCGGAGGTGCGACCTGATGTTGGAATCGTTCGGATATCCATCATTCAAAGGATTGAATATTTGCAGGACGCTCCTCCGGAGCTTTGTCTCTGATCGATATTCGTGTGCTACAAACAGGTCACCCCCTCCGGGGGTTCTAAAAGGAATGAAATTGCAAATCTTTGACAATGAGTTAACAACAAACCGGCTAACAACAAACCGGCTAAAAGCTAACAGCTAGTTGCTAACAGCTTACCACTAACAGCTAGCCTTTATCCTTTTTCTTCAGGATACAATCTTCTTCTGTATATCGTCCTTTTCCTCACGCAGAAAGGGAAGGAGATTTGGCGCAAGCTTCTCGATAGGGGCATAGATCCTGGAACTACTTTTGGGCTCTTTTGGGATGATGGTCACCTCATAAGATTCGATTCGTGCGACCAGGAACATCAAAAAACTCAGAATAAAGGCAGTTTTTATTACGCCGAAAATGGCACCACCGATCCGGCTGAGAATCCCAAGAGCTATTGCCCGAACAAATTTCTCGAGTGCATTGGCAATCAGGTGCACCGTAATAAGTACACTGATAAATATTATAAAGAAAGCCGCAGCTTTTATGGTAGAAGGTTTCCAATGTACCACAGTTGAGAGCCAGTTTCCGAGATGATCCGAAAACATCATGGCACATAAAACCCCCAGAACGATGGCTGCCACGGAGGCAAATTCCACGAAAAAGCCTTTAACAAACCCATGAATTGCTCCGGCTACCAGGATAATGATCAGGATCAGATCTATTATGTTCATTTGTCAGTATATTATTTACGCGGTTCAGATCAGACAATCATGAGAATTTATTGAATAAAATTATTCATTTCCCCATGATTATTTCACAATTATTGGTGTGATAATTATGTAGGGAATAAAGTTAAAAAATTAAATGTTCACATCTTCGGATTGCACGAAAATTCGTAGTTTTAACCTCCGTAATATAACATTGAGCAACCTTTAACCGGACTTCATGACCATCGTCAATTCCATCATTAACTGGATAAATTATAAGAGGATTTATCAAATTGAACTCTACCGTGAACATGCTAAGGATATTCAGGTTGAGTTGCTTTTTGATCTGCTTGGATCAGCTGAGAATTGCGAATGGGGAAGGAAATATCAATATGAGTCTATTGCTTCCCTAAAAGATTTTCAACAGCGTGTTCCAATATCAACGTACGAAAAAATTGAGCCTTTTATCACTCAAATGATTGAAGGCAAAAAGAATATTCTTTGGCCTGGTGATATCAAATGGTTTGCCAAGTCATCCGGGACAACCAATGCCAAAAGCAAGTTCATTCCGGTTTCTAAAGAATCCCTGGACGAATGCCATTTTCAGGGAGCCAAAGATGTTTTGGCAATCTACTACAAAAATTTTCCTGAGACACGTGTTCTTTCAGGTAAGAGTCTGACATTAGGTGGCAGTCACAGGGTTAGCAGTATGAACAGCAACTGTTTTTATGGTGATCTATCCGCTATTATGATAGAAAATCTTCCTTTCTGGACAGATTTTCATAGAACACCACCTACCGAGATTGCCTTAATTGAACAGTTTGAGAAGAAGATTGAAGAGATTGCAAGAACCTCCATCCACGAAAATGTGACCTCCTTCGCGGGTGTGCCATCCTGGAACCTTGTTCTAATGAAATACATCCTGGATTATACCGGGAAATCCAATTTGCTTGAGATATGGCCCAATCTTGAAGTATTTATCCATGGCGGAATTGCCTTTGAGCCATACCGTGAGCAATTTAAAAAGCTGATTCCTTCCGAAAAGATGAATTACATGGAGACCTACAACGCATCGGAGGGATTTTTTGCCATTCAGGATGATCCAGCCTCTCCGGATATGTTGCTGATGCTCGATTATGGCATCTTTTTCGAGTTCATTCCGATGGACGAGATTAATTCGGCATCTCCAAAAGCATTGCCCGTTTGGGAGGTTGAAACAGGTGTTAATTATGCAATCGTCATTTCAACAAATGGAGGATTGTGGAGATACATGATCGGAGATACAGTCATGTTTACCTCTAAAAATCCTTACAAGCTTCGAATTACAGGACGCACCAAACAGTTCATCAACGCTTTTGGGGAAGAAATTATTGTTGACAATGCAGAGCGTGCCCTCAAAGCCGCTTGCAACGAAACATCTGCAGTCATAAGCGAGTATAGTGCCGGACCGATTTTTATGAGTGATACAGCCAAGAAAGGTTCACACGAATGGATCATTGAATTTGAGAAGGAGCCTGATAGTTTGGAAAATTTTACAAACGTTCTGGACCGCAGATTACAGGAACTCAATTCCGATTATGAAGCAAAACGATTCAAAAGTGTTACCCTTGACAGACCCAAAGTAGTGGTTGCTTCAAAAGGTACTTTTATACAATGGCTGCGTGAAAAAGGAAAAATGGGAGGACAAAACAAGGTTCCAAGACTTTCCAACGACCGGGAATTTCTGGACGAACTTTTAAAAATAAATTTGAAAACATGAAAAAAGAACCTGCAAGCATGCACATCGCAATAGCCGGGAATATCGGTGCCGGAAAAACAACACTTACCCGTTTGCTCGCCAAGCATTATGGTTGGGAGGCTCATTATGAAGATGTTGAAAGCAACCCTTATCTGGATGATTTCTACCATGATATGCTACGCTGGTCGTTCAACCTTCAGGTCTATTTCTTGAATTCCAGGTTCACTCAGGTACTCGATTTCAGAGATAGTGGCAAGACTGTGATTCAAGACCGCACCATCTATGAAGATGCCGAAATATTTGCTCCCAACCTGCATGAAATGGGGCTGATGAGCTCGCGTGATTTTGCCAATTACCACAAACTTTTTTCCCTGATGAGCAGATTGATTAAGGCCCCAACACTGATGATCTACCTCAGGGCAACCGTGCCTACTCTGGTTAACAACATTCAAAAAAGGGGCCGCGATTATGAGAGCAGCATCAGGATTGATTACCTCAGTCAGCTGAATCAGCGCTATGAAGCCTGGGCTTCCCGTTATACTTTAGGAAAGATGCTGATCGTCAACGTTGACAATCTGAATTTTGAAGAAAATCAGGAAGATCTCAGTAAAATCATTGACAGGATCAATGCACAGTTCAATGGACTATTTTAATTATGGTGAAGACCAGCTTACTACCGGATTAGCACTTCAAATTGCCTCCGGAAAAGTTACCGGGAGAATCATGCCCTCTGCCGTTGTTTTGATTGATAATAGCAGGAGAAGAGTGGAAGAGATTGTGGCAGACCATCAAAGCGTTTATGGGATCAACACCGGTTTCGGGCCACTCTGTACCACGGTTATTTCTGAAAAGGACACTAAAACGCTGCAATACAATATTCTTAAGAGCCATAGCGTCGGAGTTGGTGATCCAATTGATCCGGAGATTGCAAAACTGATGATGATTCTCAAGGTTCATGCACTCGCCATGGGTTACTCCGGCATTGCCATGAGCACGTTAACCAGAATTATCTGGCACATTGATAACAACATTATCCCTGTTGTGCCTTCGCAGGGATCTGTGGGAGCTTCGGGAGATCTGGCTCCACTATCCCATCTTTTCTTACCCTTAATCGGATTAGGTTCTGTTTATTTTGAAGGGCAAAAAGTTGAAGCAGGTAAAGTGCTTCAGAAATTCGGATTGGCACCCGTTGAGTTGGGAGCCAAAGAGGGACTCGCCCTTATCAATGGCACACAATTTATTGCGGCCCATGCCATTAAAGTTGTCGAGAGGTTTCAAAACTGTCTGGACAACGCCGATCTGGTTGCGGCCATGAATCTTGAAGCGATGCTTGGCTCTGTGAAGACATTTACGGATGAACTTCATCAGCTGAGACCCTACCGGGGAACGCTGTATGTCGCAGAGCGGATGCGTATTCTGTTGGCAGACTCAGAAATGGTTCAATCGCACAAGAACTGCACCCGGGTGCAGGATCCTTATTCACTTCGTTGCATTCCTCAGGTTCACGGCGCGTCGCGAAATGCTTTTCTCCATCTCAAAGAATTGTTGCACATTGAACTGAACTCAGTTACAGATAATCCGATCCTCCTGAGAGATGGAAGCTCCATTTCCGGAGGCAACTTTCACGGTCAGCCGCTGGCCATTCCCCTCGATTATATCGCTGTCGCTGCGGCCGAACTGGGCAATATTGCCGATCGGCGGATCTATCTCTCCCTCAAGGATACCATCCCCGGTTTACCTAAATTGCTTATGCGCGAAACCGGACTGAATTCCGGGTTCATGATTCCGCAATATACCACTGCCGCCCTTGTCAGTGAGAACAAATCTTTCTGTTTTCCCGCTTCCGCGGATAGCATTCCTACTTCTCTTGGCCAGGAAGACCATGTTAGTATGGGTTCCATCAGCGCCCGCAAATGTTTGATGATCCTGGGCAACCTGGAAAAAATTCTGGGGATTGAACTCTTTTGCGCTGCCCAGGGTTTTGATTTCAGGAAACCGCTGAAGTCCAGCGTGATTCTGGAGGCCTGTCACGACCTGGTTCGCGAACAAATTCCTTTTGCCGAATCAGACCATGTTATGTCTGAGGAGATGAACAAAGCCATCGACATGATAAAAGATAAATCATTGGTAAAATGCTCAGGTGAAGCGGCTTCAGGGTACGGAATACCACTTAAAAATGAAAATGATGAATTTTTCGGAATTTATTAAAAAATACGCGGATCATCCACATTACCGGGCTCCACGGGGCAGTCAGCTGCATGCGAAATCGTGGCAAACTGAGGCTCCGCTGAGAATGTTGCTGAACAATCTTGACCACGAAGTTGCCGAAAATCCGGAGGAGTTGGTGGTTTACGGAGGTACAGGTCAGGCAGCACGCAACAAAGAAGCATTGCAACAAATCATCAGGGAATTGCTCATCCTTGACAACGATCATTCACTATTGATTCAGTCAGGGAAAGCAGTGGGTGTAGTGCGCACCCATCCTTCTGCTCCCCGGGTATTGATTGCCAACAGCAACCTCGTTCCGGCTTGGGCAACCTGGGAGCATTTCGAAAGACTAAAACAGGATGGGTTGATGATGTATGGTCAGATGACAGCCGGGAGTTGGATTTATATCGGCAGTCAGGGCATATTGCAGGGAACCTATGAGACATTTGTGGCCTGCGGAAAGAAATATTTCAACAACGATCTGAAACATAAATTACTGGTATCAGGTGGATTAGGTGGAATGGGTGGAGCACAGCCACTGGCAGCCACCATGGCCGGCGCCACATTCCTTGGCGTAGACATCGATCCCGAAAGAATCAAAAAGCGGCTCCAAACGGGATATATCGATCACATCGCGTATACCTACCGGGAAGCTGTAGATCTTGTTTTGGCCGCAAAAGCGAAAGGGGATGCCATCTCGGTAGGATTGGTGGCAGACATTGGCGATACCCTGCAAAATCTCCTGAACGATGGCATTGTGCCGGATGTGTTGACTGATCAGACCTCTGCACATGATCCGCTTCACGGCTATGTGCCGAATGGAATTTCGCTGGAAGCGGCCGTCAAGCTAAGGAAAGCAGATCCAAAGGCCTACCAGGAACGCTCCATGAAGAGCATGGCCCGCCACGTCGGACTGATGCTGCAACTGCAGGAACTGGGAAGTATCACCTTTGATTACGGCAATAATTTGCGCGAAATGGCGCGGCAAGGTGGTGAGAACAATGCGTATGATTTCGATGGGTTCACTCCGAAATTTATCAGACCTCTATTTTGTGAAGGAAAGGGACCATTCCGGTGGGTGGCCTTATCCGGGGATCCTGAAGATATTTTTACAACCGATCGGGCATTGGTCGAGGCGTTTCCCGACAATCATCACATGATCAATTGGCTTGCAAAGGCAAGGGAAAGGATCTCATTCCAGGGACTCCCGGCCAGAATTTGCTGGTTGGGAATGGGAGAGCGTGAGAAGGCCGGACTTATCTTCAACGACCTTGTCAAGTCCGGCAAGGTGAAGGCTCCCATTGTGATTGGTCGCGACCACCTCGACTGCGGATCAGTCGCTTCGCCAAACCGCGAAACAGAAAAGATGAAAGACGGCAGCGATGCGGTGTCCGACTGGCCTCTTCTCAACCTGATGTCCAATACTGCGGGTGGGGCCACCTGGGTTTCCTTCCATCACGGTGGAGGAGTTGGGATGGGTTATTCCCAGCATGCCGGAATGGTTGTCCTGGCCGATGGAACTGATCGGGCAGCTGAGTGCATTCGCAGGGTTTTGTACAACGATCCGGCCATGGGGATCTTCAGGCACCATGATGCAGGGTATGAAGAAGCGACAGATACACTCCATCGGTTTGGGATGGAGCTTAAATAAAAAAAATGTTACACAGAGTTACACAGAGGAGCACAGAGTTACACAGAGAAATGAGTTTGAATTTTCTCTGTGTAACTCTGTGCTCCTCCTGGTGTTTCTCTGTGTCAGAATTGATTTTCGATTAATGCCATAAGTAATGTCTACTCAACCAATCATTATCACCGGGCCATTCAGACAGTTGCTGTCGATGGACAACCTTCCATTGAAAGGCAGCCTGAAGGATTCGCAGTTGGAGATTCTTGAGGAGGCAGGCATCGTATATCAGAATGGAAAAATCCTGGAGATAGGTCTATTCAAAGATCTTTGTACCAAATTTAGTTCTGCCAATACTGAGGTTCAGTTAATGGATTCTGATCTGATTGTACTTCCAGGTTTTATTGATCCGCATACCCATCTTTGCTGGGCCGGAAGTCGTGAAAATGACTATGCCCTGCGACTCGAAGGGAAAAGCTATTCTGATATTGCCAAAAGTGGAGGTGGTATTTGGGATACTGTCACCAAAACGAGAAATGCCACCGATGCTGAGTTGAAAAGGTTGCTTGATTTGAGGGCTTCCCGACAGTTGGCCAACGGAATTACTACCTGTGAGGTGAAAAGTGGTTACGCGCTCAGTTTGGAAGGGGAGATTCGCCTTCTTGAAATTATCCGGACAATCAATGAGGAACATCTGGTCGACCTTATTCCAACCTGTCTGGCAGCGCACATCAAACCAAAGGATTTTGAAGGAGGTTCAAGTGCATACCTTGAATTTCTAACAAAAAATTTTCTTCCTGAAATCAAAAGAAAAAGTCTGTCTAACAGGATCGATATATTTGTGGATGAGGGTGCTTTTGGAATACAGGAGGCTGAGAAATATTTGGCAGAAGCCAAAATTTATGGTTTTGACCTGGTTATTCACGGTGAGCAGTTTACCTCCGGAGGGGTGGACCTGGCCGTACGAATGGGTGCAAAAAGTGTCGACCATTTGGAGGTGATTGATGCAAAAGCGATTGCTCAGCTTGCGGCTTCCGGCGTGGTCGCTGTTGCACTGCCGGGTGCATCAATCGGGCTTGGCTGTCAGTTTGCTCCGGCCCGTAAACTCCTTGATGCCGGATGCTGCCTGGCCATTGGCAGTGACTGGAATCCCGGTTCTGCACCCATGGGAGATTTGTTGATCCAAACGGCTATCCTGGGTACTTTTGAAAAGCTAACGAATGCGGAGCAGCTATCCGCTATTACTTTCAGGGCAGCGCATGCGTTGAATTTGAATGACCGGGCTATCCTGAAAAGGGGATATATTGCCGATTTCATTGGCTTCCCCGGAAGGAATTACAAGGAAATCTTGTATCAACAGGGAATGCTGAAGCCCACACGAATATGGAAGAGAGGAGTTCAAAAGAAGTTATGAGTTATAAGTTATGAGTTATTAGTTATGAGTTATGTTGCGCCATAACTCATAACTAATAATACATAACTGATTCGTCTAACAAAGGAATATTAAATGAGATAATCATGAAAAGAATCATCGAGTGCGTACCCAATTTTTCGGAAGGAAGGGAGATGGAAGTGATCCGTCTGATCACTGAAGTCATCGAGAAGGTGGAGGGAATTAAGCTTCTCAACGTTGATCCGGGCTTTGCTACCAACCGGACGGTGGTGACCTTTGCCGGCGAACCTGAATTTGTGGTTGAGGCTGCATTCCAGGCTATTAAAAAGGCCTCAGAGCTGATTGACATGCGCCACCATACAGGCGAGCATCCGCGCTTTGGTGCAACAGATGTTTGTCCGCTGGTTCCTGTTTCAGGTATTACCATGGAAGAGACAGTCGAATATGCAAGGGTACTGGCAAAGCGAGTGGGTGATGAACTGAAAATTCCAGTCTACTGTTACGAATACGCCGCATTTGAGCCAAAACGCCAAAGTCTGGCCAATTGCAGGTCTGGCGAATATGAAGGACTTCCGTCCAAAGTTGTCTCAAAAGAGTGGAAACCTGATTTCGGTCCGGCAGAGTTCAATGCCCGCTCAGGTGCCATTGCCATTGGCGCACGAAATTTTTTGATAGCCTACAACATCAATCTCAACACAACTTCTGTGCGTCGTGCCAACTCCATTGCATTTGATGTAAGAGAAGCCGGCAGAATTCAGCGCGAAGGTGATCCTTTTACCGGAAAGATTATTAAGAGTAAGGATGGAGAACCCATTCGTATTCCAGGATCGTTGAAAAAGGTGAGGGCAATTGGCTGGTATATCAAGGAGTACCGGATGGCGCAGATATCTATGAATCTCACGGATATTACCGTAACTCCGGTGCATGTTGCTTTCGATGAAGTTTGCGACAAAGCTGCCGAACGCGGAATCCGGGTTACCGGTTCTGAATTAATAGGAGTGGTACCTCTAAAATGTATGCTGGATGCCGGCAAGTATTTCCTCCACAAACAAAAGCGCTCTTCCGGTATTCCGGATGAAGAGATCATCGAAATAGCAGTTCGTTCTTTAGGTCTTAATGAGTTGGCTCCTTTTGATCCGAAAAAGAGGATCATTGAATATCTACTCCAGGAGGAGCAAACGGATCAGCTGGCAGATCTCACTCTGCGAAAATTGACCTATGAAACAGCATCAGATTCCCCGGCTCCCGGAGGTGGATCAATTTCTGCTGCCGTGGGCGCTTTGGGTGCAGCACTTGGCTCCATGGTGGCAAATTTATCGGCTCACAAACGTGGATGGGATGAGCAATGGGAAATGTTCTCCGACTGGGCCGAAAAGGGTAAGATGGCTTACGAGCAGTTATTGAAATTGGTTGATGAGGATACCCATGCATTCAACGCAGTTATGGATGCTTTTGGTTTGGCGAAAGATAGTCCGGAACAGAAGGAGAGTCGCAGACTGGCGATCCAGGAAGCTACCCTGAAGGCTATCGAAGTACCGTTTAAGGTGATGAATGTTGCAGCCGGAGCCATTGAATTGCTTGAAAAAATGGCAGAAAGTGGCAATCCCAATTCTGCCAGTGATGTGGCTGTAGGGGCCCTTTGCCTGAGGACTGCAGTATCGGGCGCATACCTGAATGTCAGGATCAACGCAGCGGAAATTAAAGATGCTTCACTGGTGGCAGAGGTATTGATTCAGGCAGATAAGCTTGAAAAGGAGACAATTAAAAGATGTGAGAAGATTCAGAAAAAGGTACTGTTAAAGATTTGCTCTAAATAATTATGACACAGAGTTACACAGAGATTCACAGAGTTACACAGAGGAAGACGTAGTAGAACAGAATTTATTGGATTTATTTTTTTCTCTGTGTAACTCTGTGTCACCTCCTGGTGTTCCTCTGTGTAATATTAAAAATTTGATTTGCTATATTTGCAGCCATCTATGAATTCGAACAACCCTTTCAAGAAATACATTGTAATTTTCTGGTCTGTTTTCGCTGCCGGAATAGTATCTGTGGTGGTACTTTTCACGCTGATTGGCTACGGTAAATTGGGCTATATGCCGACACTCACTGAACTCGAGAATGTAGAATCATCCCTTGCTTCGGAGGTTTATACCGCCGATAGTGTCGTGATGCGCAGGTACTATTTCAAAGAGAACCGCACTTTTATTGGCTTTGATGCCATCAATCCAAATGTGATTAAGGCATTGATTGCCACCGAAGATGAGCGTTTTTATAGCCATCCGGGTATTGACCTTCGCGGATTATTCAGGGTATTTAAAGGCATTGCAACCGGCGATCAGAGTGCAGGAGGTGGAAGCACGCTTTCTCAGCAATTGGCAAAAATGCTCTTTCCCCGGGAGGATATCAACAACAAATTTCAGTTGGGTATAAGGAAGTTGAGAGAATGGGTCATTGCAGTAAAATTGGAAAGGAGTTTTACCAAGGAGGAGATCATCTCCATGTACCTCAATAAGTTTGACTTTTTAAACCTCGCTGTTGGGATAAAATCCGCTTCTGAAATATATTTTGGTACAACCCCCGATCAGCTAAAGATAGATCAGGCAGCCATGCTCATTGGAATGGCCAAAAATCCCTCCCTCTTCAATCCAATCCGCAGACCGGAAATGGTGAGAGCCAGGCGCAACGTCGTTTTGTCCCAAATGAATAAAAACGGATACCTCACGGATGCCGAATATAATTCTTATAAGGTACTTCCGCTGAATTTGAACTTCCACAAGGAGGACTATAAATCGACGCCGGGCACCTATTTTACGGAGTACTTGCGCACGATGCTTAATGCTCCCAGACCGGAAAGAGAAAACTACAGAGCCTGGCAACTACAGCAATTTCATGAGGACTCGGTCGAATGGGACAACAATCCTCTTTATGGGTGGTGCACAAAAAACCCTAAGCCAGACGGAAAGTTGTATGATATTTATACAGATGGATTGAGGATCTATTCGACCATCGATATGCGTATGCAGGCTTATGCGGAAAAGGCCGTCATCACGCATTTGAGCAAGAATGTACAACCTTTGTTCAACGAAAGGATTAAGAGTCAGCGGAACAGGCCATTTTCCAACGATCTGACCAACGAGCAGGCGCAGCAGGTTTATGACAACATGATGAAAGGCAGCGACCGCTACCGTTCACTTCGTTCTCAGGGAATGAATGCCAACGAAATAAAGAGATCTTTCCTTACCCGGACTGAGATGACAGTCTTTTCCTGGAGAGGGGAGATTGATACTGTTATGTCTCCTCTGGACTCAATCAAGTACCATCTCGGATTTTTGAGATCCGCCATGATGACCATGGAGGTAAAAACGGGGAAGATTAAGGCCTGGGTTGGAGGCCCCAACTACAAGCATTTCATGTACGACATGGTGAAAAATGGCAAACGGCAGGTTGGTTCTACCGTGAAACCATTTTTATATACACTGGCCATGCAGAACGGGTTCTCACCTTGCACCCTTGTTCCCAATACTGAACATTCTTTTACATTGTTTGACGGATCCACCTGGACTGCAAAAAACTCCGGCGAGACCAAAATGGACGGCAAAATGGTGACCCTCAAATGGGGATTGGCCAACTCAGTGAACCAGATTTCTGCATGGGTGATGAAACAGTTCAATCCGCAAGCCATGGCAGATATGATGCACAAATTGGGGATAACGAGTCCGATCGATGCCGTTCCCTCTATGTTTTTAGGAACTTCTGACGTTTCTGTTTACGAGATGGTTGGTGCCTATGGAACTTATGGTAACCATGGTGTCTATAATAAACCCTATTGTGTATCCAGGATTGAAGACCGCAATGGCAATGTCCTTGCGCGTTTCTCCCCCGAGTCGCATGATGCAATTGATGCCAAAACTGCCTATTTAATGGTCAACCTGATGGAGGCAGTTGTCAACCAGGGAACGAGTGCCAGATTGCGCAGGGATGTTGCCTATGGAAATATTACGGCTGATGTGGCCGGCAAGACCGGGACAACACAAAATCAGTCGGATGGATGGTTTATGGGGATTACTCCGGAGTTGGTTACCGGAGTCTGGACAGGCGGTGACTTGCGCAGTATTCACTTCGAGGGATTATCCGCGGGACAGGGCGCCAGCATGGCTCTGCCAATATATGGTTATTTTATGAACAGCCTCTACCGTGATTCTAAATTAGGCTACACACAATCTACGCTATTTGAAGTTCCACCAGGCTTTAATGTGGATACCGACTGCTCTAAGGTCATGAAGGAGGAACAGGAAGACGAATCGGCGGAGCAGCAATTCTTTTAAAAAACAGAGGTGGTGGAAATTTTCCACCACTTCGTTTTTTTACTCATTTGCTTCTTTTATTGCCTTACTCAAGTCTTCATCCGGTTTAATGACATTGTAATTACCCCAAAATTCCTTGTCGTAGGAGCCCATCTTCTCAGAGAAAATATCCTTTTCGTGAAAAATTCCTTCAGGTCCAAACCTTGCCTTGCGTGGAAAAGTATATTGCTGGGTCACTAGAACATCTGTCACATTTCTGTATTCTGTTTTAAATTTCTTCTTTTGCTTTACCCTGAAGATAATATCGCTGTGGGCTGAATAAAATTGCCATTTTTCTTGTAGAAATCTGTATTTGACCGAATAATTTACCTCTTCAGGTCTTGTGCTGAAGCCTATGGGTTCCTTTTGGATGAAACTTTGTCCATTAATTTTCAGACTTTTTTTGTCATAGGAATATTCGGCACCAACAAGTGCATAGCTATCGGCATCAATCCATAATTTCCCATTAAAGGTTGGAAAATCGGTCTCGGTCAGACGGTCGAAGTGAATGATCCAGGTTATTCGGCCATTGATAATTTCCGGTTGGGCGAATCGATATTGGTATAAATACTCATATTCCGGATCTAGAAAAGTTTCCCAATTTTTGACAACATCCAATGAGTTGATACCGAGCGGTCCGCCTTGCACTTTTAAGAAAACTTCCTTAGGCTTACGGTTTAAATCGGCTTTTCTTCCTTTCAGAAAGCGAACACGATCTTCCTTGTTGTCTATGTAAGGAGGTTTAAGAATTTCCATGGCTGCTTCCCATACGCCCACATAAGTCCCATCCTGGCGGGCCGTTTCGCGATAAAAAGTTACCATCAGCTGTGGCTCGTCAGGATAGTTTTTCGCTATGTTATCCCTGAATTTTTGAATAATAGCCTTTGGATCGGCAGGTTTGACAAGAATCTCCCTTAATTTAATGGATTCGCTCATTAGCCTTATTAATGGTGCTTTTGCTACTTCTTTGACTGATATTCTTGTTTGCTTATATCCCAGGGAACTGACAATTATATTGGTGTTTCGAAGTTGGAAAGGAATATTCAAATCAAAATTTCCTTCTTGGTTAGTAACTGTGCCTATGTAAGTACCCTCGATGGTGACCGAAGCATAGAACACGGGAGATTTCCCGTCTTTTTCGACCACCCGGCCTGAAATCTTAATAGGTTTGGGCTCAACTCTGGTTATGATCAGTTGACGGTCGATTAGGCTAACATTGAAGATAGAATCCGGAAGCAATTCATTTAACAGTTCTCCCAAAGGAACATCGGTTACTAAAAAATTCTTCTTCTCAGTGGGCAAAAGATCAGGATTATAGGAGAAAAATAACTCATTATCGGTAACCAATTTTTCAAGTAATGATTCCACAGTTGTTGAGTCCAATTGAATGGAGATGCGCCTTTTCATAGGTTCCACACTCTCCTGAGCAGAAAGATGCATGAGAGGGGACAGTAACAGGATCAAAAACCAGATCTTTGATCTTTTGGGCATAGTGATCTCTTTTTTGGAGGCAGGATTTGAAGGTTTGCAGTTCTATTTTAGCGCAAATACAATTCTATCGGCCTCTTTTGTTACTTTAAGATGGTGGGTTTTTGCAATGACGTTGACAATATCTTCGAGCGCAAACTTTTCAAAATTTGCAGTATATGGAATGCCAGCGATTTCAGGGTTACTATATTCAATTCTAATGTGGTAGATGTTTTCCAGAGATTCAAAAACCGTCGAAAGAGGGGTATGGTGAAAAGTGACTTCTTTGGTCAGCCAGGCGAGATAATTTTGTGATAGCTCTTTGGAGACTTCAATTGAACCATTTCCTTTTATGCATTTTGCGTTCCATCCGGCAACGAGAACTGCTTCCTTGTTAATATTTAGTTCACGTAGCCGGACGCTCCCACTGGTAACATTTACCTCAACTTTCTCTTTGCCGGGATAAGCTGAAATATTGAAAGAAGTGCCCAGATCTTCAACTTCTGCGTTCTTTAATTCCACAACAAATGGATTGGAAGCATTGTGAATCACTTCAAAATAGGCCTCGCCGGAAAGTTTTACAATTCGTTTTTCATTTGAAAATTGCAATGGATATTCAAGTTTTGATCCGGCATTCATTTTAACGATAGAACCATCCGGTAGTAATACGGTTGTTGCTTCAGCCGGATTTAAGCCGGTTTGAATAATTTTCATTTCCGGGGAGGCTGCTACGAACCTTTCTGATGTTACAGTTGGTTTCTGAGTTAACATAAAGGTGATGGATGCCAATGTGACAAGGGCTACAAAGACAGCTGCATAGCGGAAGAAGCTAAACCTCTTTATGGGAATAACCTTTGGCTCAACCCGTATTTCCTCGTTCAATTTTGCCCACGCCATGTCGGTATCGCTGTTGCGAAAACTATGGGCAGTTCCCGTCAGGATCCATGTTTGTTCCAGCTCCTTCAGTGACTTTTTCTCAGCATCTGAAGATTCAAATTGCGATGCAGAATTGTCCACCAGAAATGAAACAAATTTTTCTTCTATTTTTTTATCTTCCTCCATTATTCACTATTCACTCTTCATTGTTCACTGTTCACTCTTCATTCTTCACTCTTCACTCTTCATTCTTCACTCTTCTTTTAACACTACTTCCCTACCACATTGACAAGTTCAACCCTAAATACCCTTACCCGCGAGGATAAAAAAAAGCACCAGGTGGTGATATTCCTTCAAAGAATCACGAAGTTGCTTCAAGGCCAGTGTCATTTGGGTTTCAACGGTCTTCACCGAAAGGTTCAACTGGTCTGCAATTTCGCGGTATTTAAGTCCCTCCTCACGGGCAAGCCGAAAGATTTCCTGTCGTTTGGCCGGAAGGGCATTTATAGCAGCTTCAATTTTTTCCAGAAGACCAATTTCCGGATAATAGGAGCTGTAGTCTCCCTCTTCGTATGATCTTTCAATCTGCATCCGAAGGTAGCCGGATCTCACTTTTGCTTTGTCCAGATGGTTGAGACTATGATTCCTGACTGCCCGAAAAAGGTAATGAATTAAGGATGAAGTAATTTCCAGATGATGTCTGTTTTGCCATAATTTGAGAAATACATCTTGCACGATATTTTCTGATGTGGCCAAATCGTTGGTATAGCGGAAAGCAAATGCCTTCAGAGGGCGATAATTCTCCCTGAAGACTTGCTCAAACGCCTTACGGTCATCCTTTCGAATGGCTTCAAAAATACCTTGCTCCGGGGATGTATTCATATATTAATACCCAAACATACCATTGCACTATAATCCATTTCAATACATTACTAAATATTTCAACTAGACGTAAAATCCTACATGTCGATTAGAACTCGAGCAAAATATTTTCTGAATTTACGACAAACAATTTATTCAGGGAGTTGATTTTTAAAAAAATATTTTCGGGTTTAGTTTTTTGGATTATCTTTGCACCTCATTGAGAAAAGCGATACCACGCCCGGGTGGCGGAATTGGTAGACGCGCTGGACTCAAAATCCAGTGATGGCAACATCGTGCGGGTTCGATTCCCGCCCCGGGTACAGGTTGCAGACCTAAAATCCCTTACAGTCAATTGATTGTGGGGGATTTTTTTTACTACTGCAACCCTACTGAAACATTTTGTTTTTGGATGATTTTTTTTGGGTATATACATCAAGGTAAATCCCGTGATAATATCCGCAAAATGGAACAAAAAGGGATTAAGGAAATGATAAAGAGAATTGATAAAGACATAGCTAAGAACACTCAAAAGCGAATCACGCCCTCCCGAAAATCAAAGTAGGATTCTCTTTAAACCGACTCCTTCAGCGCCTCCGGGAATATCAGCCAAAAGAGCAGGCGCCTTTCCCAATGCAAAGCGTTATAATTGAAGCTCAAGAAAATGATTCGGGCTAAAATGTTGTCGAGCGACCGGGAGCGAAGCGACCGCAAACAAACGAGAGCGAAGCGAGCACCTAATTTTGGTAATATGCCAGGCGATTGTCCCAATAGTATTTTTCGGCTTGAATTGACCAGGTAGACAGTCTGGATTTTGAGCAAAAACAACCAGGCTGTTAACCTGGTTGTTTTGTATTGCTAACTAAAAAATAGATTCCGTGGAAAATTTATTTATCGAAATAATGCCCCCGCATTGAAATAAAGTGAAGTTGTTGTCCTACAATTTCATAAATTAGTCGGTTTCCTTTATCAATTTCTCGAGACCATAAGCCGCTAAGTTGGTATTTTAATGCCTCTGGTTTCCCTAATCCTGTATATGGATGTTTTATAATATCATCTATTAGCCCGGATATTTTGCTCTGAATTGTTTTCTGACCGCTTTTTTTCCAAAATTTAATATCATCAAGGGCTTTTGATTTATATATCACTTCCATAAGTCCTCTGTTTTGATTGACTTACCTTTACTATTCCTTGATTTTTGTATTTTTTTTACAAATTCGGGATCATAGGGATGAGGTTCTTTTTCTTCAACTTTTGCCCCTGCTAAAATTGCACTGTTAATAATGCTTTTAATTAAAGTGCTTTTAGGGTTGAATTTTAATGTAATTATTTCTTCCATAGCTTATTTTTTTACAAAGTTAAGAAATTGGTATTTAAAAATTTGATGTGACTGAATTTTAACAATCCTTCTATTGTTTCTCTTATTGAAAATGAATTATCTATAACCCCCCAAAAGCCAAAATAAGATTTTCCTTTTTCGTATCGCCGGACACTTCCAGGTTTCTTTTAAGCGTCTTTTCCCTGGTGATCCCTGGTAATTAGCATCCATTCTTTGAGTTTGTCATTAAATACCAGGTTGATACTTTCAAAGCTCATTTTGTACCCGGTTTCGGTTTCAAAGTCCTTTAATTTGTTTTTTATGGTCAGTCGGTTTCGGATAGTGTTGGCTGCCTTTTCCAGTTCGCCAATCTTTAAATATTCATCGTAAGCTTCCCAAAAGTCTTTTTTTGTTGGGTTTGAGTCTACTTTGACACCATTAAGAAAAACTTTAACAAGACCAGGAGTAATTTCAATTTTGTTTTGTCGGCACTCCAAAAAATATTTTTTAGAATCTGTTTGAAGTTTGTACAGGTGTGAATTTATTTCCTCATGGTTATTGTCATCTTCTGTTATCCTGGGTGGGCTTACTCTTTGTTTTGTTTTGTTCCAGTGCCTTGATTTGACCTTTCCAACCCGGCAAGACGTTTTCACATAGTTGGTTGTAAGAAAAAAGAAGATACCATTACATTTAGTATGTCTTCCCTGAAAGCATTATTGGCTGGAGGATCTATTGACATGAATGGTCAGACTGCTCCCAC